>CAJCJH010000010.1 GCA_903970615.1 Rhodospirillales bacterium | reverse complement strand
CGCCTCGACGAATACAACTGTCTCTCCGCATCCAGCACATCGCTGTTGATGCGAATGCCCAGCTGATAGCCCACCCGATTGTCGGTGAAGGATTGGTCTCCGGATGCCACCGCCGATTGCAGCGCATCAATCTGTGCAATGCCGCTGGCGATGCCGGCGAACGCGCTTCGGGCATCGGCTGCTGCTTTACGCTTGGCCGTCTCCAAATCGGCTTCGGCTTTCTTTTCGTTGGCGAGCGTTTCCTTCACCAGGGCATGGATTCCACCGCCATCCAGAATCGGCATTGTCATTTGGTTGTTGCGAATGCATGTGGCATTGCCGGCCACGCTTGCTCAGGTTTGTGGCTTGCGTGAATCGCGCGTGAATTACACGCCAATCTTGATCGCGCCGATGAGGCGCTAGCCCGTCATCGTGCTGCAAGATCCGCCTGCGACATCAGCCTGTCATCAATCCGCCGATAGGGTTTCGGCCTTGTCGCAACATCATTGAAGACGTGCGTCTTGCGATCGGCGGTGCAAGCGCGCGGCAGTTGATCTAAACTATCCGCCTATCCGTATACACAGATAACAACCGAGGTCTGAACGAAGTGAGCGCATCCAAAGCCGTGTCCGAATATCTCTTTACCTCCGAGTCGGTGTCCGAAGGTCATCCGGATAAAGTCGCCGACCAGATTTCCGACGCGGTGCTCGACGCGATTCTCACCCAGGACAAGCGTGCGCGCGTGGCCTGCGAAACGCTGGTGAAGACCGGCGTCGCCATCGTCGCCGGCGAGATCACCACGAGTGCATGGATCGACCTCGAAGCGCTGACGCGCAATGTGATTTCCGATATCGGCTATACCAGTTCGGATGTCGGCTTCGATGGTGCAACCTGCGGTGTGATCAACCTGATCGGCAAGCAGTCGCCTGACATCAACATGGGTGTTGATCGCAAGAAACCCGAGGAACAGGGTGCGGGCGACCAAGGCCTGATGTTCGGCTACGCCTGCGATGAAACCAGGGAGCTGATGCCGGCGCCGATCTATTACTCGCACCGGCTGGTCGAACAGCAGGCGAAAGTGCGCAAGGCGAAAAATTCCAGGCTGCCGTGGCTGCGGCCGGATGCAAAATCGCAGGTGACTTTGCGCTACGCGAACGGTGTCGCCGTGGGCGTGGATGCGGTGGTGCTCTCGACCCAGCATTCGCCGGATGTGAAGCTGAAAACGCTGCGCGAAGGCGTGATGGAAGAAGTCATCAAACCAGTGATCCCGGCAAAGTGGATCAGCAAGAATACGAAATTCCACATCAACCCGACCGGCAATTTCGTGATCGGCGGCCCGGTCGGCGATTGCGGCCTGACCGGTCGCAAGATCATCGTCGATTCCTATGGCGGCTGGGCGCGCCACGGTGGCGGTGCATTCTCCGGCAAAGACCCTTCCAAGGTCGATCGCAGTGCGGCGTATGCGGCGCGCTATGTCGCCAAGAACATCGTCGCTGCCGGCCTGGCCTCGCGCTGCGAAGTGCAGGTGAGCTACGCCATCGGTGTGGCCGAGCCGACTTCGATTTTCGTCACCACTTTCGGCACCGGCACGCTCGACGACGGCAAGCTGGAGAAGCTGGTGCGCAAGCATTTCGATCTACGGCCTTACGGCATCATCCAGATGCTCGATCTGATTCATCCGATGTACCTGGCCACCGCCGCGTATGGCCATTTCGGCCGCAAGCCTTACGACGTGACGCTCGCCAACGGTGAGAAATTCACCGCATTTTCGTGGGAAAAAACCGATCGCGCAGAGGCCTTGAAAGCCGACGCCAAGAAGCTTTGATCGAACGCTGATCCAACATTTAATTGCCGGGACAAACTCCCGGCAAAACTTCAGGAGACACCGATGAACGCAATGCTCAAACCAGCCAAGCTGGCGGAAGATTTCAAGGTCAGAGACATGAGCCTGGCCGAGTTCGGCCGCAAGCGCATCCGCATGGCCGAGGAAGAAATGCCGGGCCTGATGTCGATCCGCGCCAAGTACGCGCCGAGCAAACCGCTGAAAGGCGTGCGACTCACCGGCAGTCTGCACATGACCAAGGAAACGGCCGTGCTGCTGGAAACGCTGGGGCATCTGGGTGCTTCGGTGCGCTGGGCCACCTGCAATATTTTCTCGACGCAGGACGACGCTGCTGCGGCCGTCGCCGCGGCCGGCACGCCGGTATTCGCGTGGAAAGGCGAGACGCTCGAAGAATATTGGGATTTGACGATGGACGCCGTCACCCACACGTTGCCGGATGGGACGCTGACCGGCCCGGAACTGGTGGTCGACGATGGCGGCGACGTGACGCTGCTGATCCACAAGGGCTACGAGCTGGAGCACGGCGATAAATGGGTTGACTCACCGAGCGACAATCACGAAGTGCAGGTCATCAAAAACCTGCTGAAAAAGGTCGCCAAGGAACGCCCCGGTTTCTGGACCCGCGTGGTGAAAGACTGGCGCGGTGTGGCCGAAGAGACCACCACCGGCGTACATCGCCTCTACCAGATGATGGAAGCGGGCAAGCTGCTGGTGCCGGCGATCAACGTCAACGATTCAGTGACCAAATCGAAGTTCGATAACCTTTACGGCTGCCGCGAAAGCCTGGCCGACGGTATCAAGCGCGCGACCGATCTGATGATTGCGGGCAAGGTGGCGTTCGTCGCCGGCTATGGCGATGTCGGCAAGGGCTCGGCGCACAGCTTGCGCGGTCTCGGCGCGCGCGTGATCGTCTCCGAAATCGATCCGATCAATGCCTTGCAAGCCGCGATGGAAGGCTTCGAGGTGAAGACCATCGACGATGTGCTGCCGTTCGCAGACATCTACGTCACCACCACCGGCAACAAGGACATCATCACCCTCGAACACATGCGGGCGATGAAGAACAACGCGCTGGTCTGCAACATCGGCCACTTCGACAACGAGATCCAGATGGATCGCCTGAACGCTTCGGCTGCGGTGCGCGACACGATCAAGCCGCAGACCGATCGCTACACCTTCCCGGACAGTGGTAAGAGCATCTACGTGCTCGCCGAAGGCCGCCTGATCAACCTCGGCTGCGCGCATGGCCATCCGGCGTTCGTGATGTCTAACTCGTTCTCGAACCAGACGCTCGCGGCGATGGACCTTTGGAAGAACAAGGACGTTTATCAGAAGACGGTGTACCGCCTGCCGAAGAAGCTCGACGAGGAAGTCGCCGCACTTCACTTGGAGCAGATCGGCGTGAAGTTGACCAAGCTGACGACCGAGCAGGCTGCGTATCTCGGCGTGCCGGTGGAAGGCCCGTACAAGCCGGATCATTACCGCTACTAAGTCGAGCAATCAATCGCCGCAGCGGGCACGCCCCGCCGCCGCGCGAAAGAAAAACAGGGGGCGGGCGACCGCCCCTTTTTTGTGAACGCCACAGCGGAATTCAAAGCATGAAGACGCAACAGCAGCATCCCGCACAGTTCTCGTTCGAGCTGTTCCCGCCGCGTACACCGGAAGGCATCGCCAAGCTGCCGAATCTCGCCGCGCAACTCGCAGTACTGCAGCCGAAATATTTTTCGGTGACGTACGGCGCCGGCGGTTCCGATCAGGACGGCACTTACGACACCGTGGTCAGCGTGGTCGAAAAAACCGGCGTGGAAGCCGCGCCGCATCTGACCTGCGTGGGTTCCACGCGCGCGAAGATCAGCGCACTGCTGCAACGCTACAAGGCCGCCGGTGTGAAGCGCATCGTCGCGCTGCGCGGAGACATGCCGGCTACCTCCTACGGCACTGGCGCGCGTGCGGACTTTCACTACGCTAATGAGCTGGTGCAATTCATCCGCGAAACCGAAGGCGATGTGTTTCACCTGGAAGTGGCGGCGTATCCGGAAATGCATCCGCAGGCTTCGAGTCCGGCGGCCGACTTCGCAAGCTTCAAGCGCAAGGTCGAAGCCGGAGCCGATGCCGCGATCACGCAGTATTTTTTCAACCCGGAGGCTTACTTCGATTTCGTCGAACGCTGCGAACGCGCGCAACTCAAGCTGCCGGTGATTCCCGGCATCATGCCGATCGTCAATCACGCGCAACTGACGCGCTTTTCCGCCGCCTGCGGCGCCGATATTCCGCGCTGGATCGCGCTGCGGCTGGAACAGCTGAAAGACGATAAAGCGGCCTTGCAGGATTTCGGCGTCGAAGTGGTCACGCGTCTGTGCGAAACCCTGCTGAAAGCCGGAGCACCCGGAATTCACTTCTACACGCTGAACCAGGTCGAACCCACTTTGCGGCTATGGAAAAACCTGGGCCTGCCGATGCCGTTGGCCGCAGCTGTTTGAGGCCGTGCCGTCCATCTGACGAAATCGCCAGCCACAACGCAGCGCGGCTTGGTTGCCTGACCTCGTCGGACAGCAAATGCGAAGCGCAGAAAGTGCGTCATTACGGACCTGCGAGCGAAGCGCCTTGGCCGCGTCGTATTCGAGGTTCGACGTTAACTTAGCTTCATAAACACCTGTAAATCCAAGCAAACCCGGAATCACTCACAAAGCCTGTGGATAATCCTGTGTAAAAGCCGGGTGCGAACCTCAAAACCCATCGTAACGACAGGCACTTCGCGCATTTAGCGCAATTTGTAACCAAGCCGTATTCTCATTATTTTTCATAAACTTATAAACTTTTTACAGCATTCTTACAGGAACCTCTCGCAATCACGAGGCTTGCGGCCGAATGTTGCAATGCAATGTGCATAAAGACCAAAGGCCGTCAAGCCCCGACGACGGGTCTGGCTCCAGTAAACTGCGTGGCATGCCTACCCTGCTTTCAGCGACGCCGCCGCGTGTTCTTTGCCTGTCCGGCTGGGACCCGAGCGGCGGCGCCGGTTTGCAAGCCGATATCGAAACCGTCGCCGTGCTCGGCGGCCATGCGCTCGGGTTGGTCAGCACGCTGACCGTGCAGGACACGCGCAATGTGAAGCGGGTGCAAGCGGTCGAATCGGCGCTGCTGATCGATCAACTGCGATGTCTATTGGCCGATTGCCCGCCGCAGGCCTTGAAGTTTGGTCTGCTCGGCGGCGCGCAGCAGATCGCAGCGGTCGCGGCCATACTCGAACCGCTGCATTTGCCCGCCGTCTGCGACCCGGTCTTGCGCGCCGGCGGCGGACATGATTTCGCCAGCGCGGACTTGATGCCGGCGCTGCGCCAAAAAATTTTTCCGTGGATGACGCTGCTTACCCCCAACGCCGCCGAAGCGCGGAGGCTGGTACCCGAGGCAGCGACGCTGGCGGAATGCGCGCAGCAGCTGCTCGGCGACGGCTGCGATAACGTGCTGATTACCGGCGGCGACGAACCCGGCAGCGATGTCGTCAACACCTGGTATCGCGCAGGCATGGCCGCAGTCGAATTTCGCTGGCCGCGCCTGCCGGAGACTTTTCACGGCGCTGGCTGCACCTTGGCGGCCGCGATCGCCTGCCGTCTGGCCGCAGGCGATGAGATCGGCGTAGCTTTGACCAGCGCCCAACGATGGACGCAGGCGACGTTGAGCCAGGCCTTCGCAGTCGGTCGCGGCCGGCGCATTCCGCGGCGCCGTGTCGCAGCCGCGACATGAAGCCGGCTGCCGAGAGTGGTTCGCGGCGCGAGGTACTGCCGCTGCGCGGGCTGTATGCGATCACCTCCGCTGCACTGTGCGCCGAACCGCAGCGGCTGCTGGCCGGTGTGGCTGCCGCACTTCAGGGCGGTGCCCGCGTGATCCAGTATCGGGACAAGCATTCGATTTCACCTGCCCAGCGCGAGCGCAATGTCGCCGCGCTGCTGCAGCTGTGCCGCGAGTCGCAGGCGCGGCTGATCATCAACGATGATGTCGAGCTTGCCGCCCGTATCGGCGCCGATGGCGTGCATCTGGGCGCGGC
>CAJCJH010000009.1 GCA_903970615.1 Rhodospirillales bacterium | reverse complement strand
AGACGACAAGCGCGCGCGAATCAGTGCGTCGACGCGGTCCATGTCTCCCGCAACCGGTGCAAGAACGGATTTCAGATCCATGAATTCGGGAGAAAGCAAGCCGGGAATGCTAGGGGGCGATGCGGCCATCGTCAATGTGGTTCAATCCGAAGTTTGTGCGATAAGTTCGAAAGATGCCGAGTCCAACTACGGTCTGCGGGTTTGACCGCATTATTGACGGCTTATACAATACGCGGCTTCGCAAATGGCTGGACCTGCGGTGCTTGGCTGAAGTTGCAGTTTGAATCGCAAACTTTGGTGGCGATCGCATGTCCGGTTACAAATCTAAAAATAGTGTTGTAATCATTTTGGAGTTAACGATGTACGCAGTCATCAAGACAGGCGGTAAGCAATATCGGGTGGCACCAGGCGAATCCCTCAAGGTCGAGACGCTGGTTGCCGATGTGGGTGCTTCGGTCAGTTTCGATCAGGTGTTGATGATCGGCAACGGCGAAACCGTCAGTGTGGGTGCGCCGCTGGTTGCTGGCGCCAGCGTCACTGCCGAGGTGATCGCTCACGGCCGCGGCGACAAGATTCGCATCGTCAAGCATCGCCGCCGCAAGCATTATCACAAGGAACAAGGTCATCGCCAGAATTTTACGGCGGTGAAAATTACCGGAATCGTCGGCGTTTAAGGCCGCACGCAGGAGCGAAATTTCATGGCACACAAGAAAGCTGGTGGCAGTACCCGTAACGGCCGCGACTCGGAAGCTAAACGTCTAGGCGTGAAGCGCTTCGGCGGCGAGCAGGTGATTGCCGGCAATATCATCATTCGTCAGCGCGGCACGCGCTATCACGCCGGCGTGAACGCTGGTCTCGGTACCGATCACACGATCTTTGCGAAGACCGATGGCCGTGTTGAATTCCGTACGCGCGGGCCGAAAGGCCGCACCTTCATCGACATCGTCGTGGAAGCTGCGGAAACCGCGGCGGCCTGAAGTCGAAGCCAGGGCAGCACGAAGAAGGCCCCGCTGGACGGGGCCTTCTTTTTTGGTCGGATCACGCAAGCTATGTCTGCGGACCTTGATCCGCTTGTCATCGTGACTTGAGTTGACCCAGAATCCCTTCGGAAGTCAGCCGGTTTTTGCGGCACCTGAAAGCAATGCTCGATAGCCCATGAAATTCGTCGACGAAGCGGCTATCCGCGTGGAAGCGGGTGACGGCGGCAACGGCTGCGTCAGCTTCCGGCGCGAGCGTGCGATTCCGTTCGGCGGGCCGGATGGCGGCGACGGCGGCGATGGCGGCAGCATTTACGCCGTGGCCGATATCAACCTCAACACGCTGGCGGACTTCCGCTTCACCCGCGTCTTCCGTGCGACCCGCGGCGAGAACGGCACCGGCTCGAATTGCCGCGGCCGCAGTGCCGACGATCTGCTGGTGCCGATGCCGCTGGGCACACGCATCGTCGATGTCGAAACGCAGGAATTGATCGGCGAACTGACGCGCGCGGATGAACGCATCAAGCTCGCCGCCGGCGGTTTTCATGGCCTCGGCAACACGCGCTTCAAGAGCAGCATCAACCGCGCACCACGCAAGGCCACCGCGGGTTCGCTCGGCGAGCGACGCGACGTGCATCTGGAGTTGAGCCTGCTGGCCGATGTCGGCTTGCTCGGTATGCCGAACGCCGGTAAATCCACGCTGCTCAGCGCGGTCTCCGCAGCGCGGCCGAAGATTGCGGATTATCCGTTCACCACTTTGTATCCGCAGCCGGGCGTAGTTTCGGTCGGCTTGAACAAAAGTTTCGTGATGGTCGATATTCCGGGCCTGATCGCGGGCGCGGCCGAAGGCGCTGGGCTCGGCATTCGTTTTCTCAAGCATGTACAGCGCACGCGGCTGCTGTTGCATCTGGTCGATATTCTGCCGACCGATGGCGCCGACATCGCCGACAACGTCCGCGCGATCAATGCGGAACTGGCCGAATTCAGCGAGGAACTGGCCGGCCGCGAGCAATGGCTGCTGTTCACCAAGCGCGACGTGATGCCGGAACAAGAGGCCGATGCGATTTGCGCGAAGGCGCTGAAGAAGCTGAAATGGAAGGGCAAAAGTTATCGTATTTCGGCCGTGCGCCGCGACGGCTTGGACCCACTCTGCCGCGACGCGATGGCTTGGGTCGAAGCGCACGCGCCGCCGCGCGTGGTGGAATCAACTGAATCGTTCGCGGGTGTTACAGAGGTGCCGGTTGAATTGGCAACCGAAGCGTTGATGAAATCAGGAAAGTCAGGCAAATCAGGTAAAGCCGCCGAAGAAGATGGATCGAGAGAAACTTAAAACGACGCGCCGCTGGGTGGTGAAAATCGGCAGTGCGCTGGTCACCGCGCATGGCCGCGGCCTGGATCACGCCGCCATCGCCAGCTGGTGCGCGCAGATTGCCGCATTGCGTGCGGACGGCTATCAGATCGTGCTGGTGTCGTCCGGTGCGGTGGCCGAAGGCATGGCGCGGCTCGGCCTGAACAAACGCCCGGCGACGATTCATGGTCTGCAAGCGGCTGCTGCGATCGGTCAGATGGGCTTGGTCCGCGCGTATGAAAGCGCGTTCGCTCAGCATGGCGTTCATGCCGCGCAAATTCTGCTGACGCACGAAGATGTCTCCGATCGCGGCCGTTATCTGAACGCGCGCGGCACCCTGAAACAATTACTGGAATGGGGCGTGATTGCTGTCGTCAACGAAAACGACACGGTCGCCACCGATGAAATCCGGCTCGGCGATAACGACACGCTCGGCGCACTCACGGTCAATCTGCTCGAAGCCGAATTGCTGGTGATCCTGACCGATCAGGCAGGCCTGTTCGATGCCGATCCGCGAGTCACTCCAGCAGCGCAACTGGTGCGCGAGGCCGAGCTTTCGGACGCGCGCCTGCTGGATATGGCGCAGCCGAGCAAGGGCGATCTGGGCCGCGGCGGCATGCGCACGAAATTGACCGCCGCCTTATGGGCCGCGCGCTCGGGTGCGGCGACGGTGATCGCGCCTGGACGCGACGCAGACATCCTGCGGAAAATCGCCAGCGGCGAAGCTGTGGGTACTTTATTGAAGCCGGCGCAGAACGTCATGGCCGCCCGCAAGCGCTGGATTGCCGGGCAACTGCAAGTGCGCGGCAAGCTGCAACTCGACGATGGCGCCGTGCGCGTGCTGCGCGAACAAGGCCGCAGCCTGTTGCCGGTAGGCGTGCAGCGCGCCGAAGGCCGTTTCGATCGCGGCGATCTGGTGGTCTGCATCGATACGCAGGGCCGCGAAATTGCACGCGGTCTGGCTAACTACAGCGCTGCCGAAGCCTCGCGTCTGGTCGGTTCACCGAGCACCGAAATTGCGATGCGGCTCGGCTATCCCGGCGAACCCGAAATGATCCACCGCGACAATCTGGTGCTGGTGACCTGAAGCCCGAGGTCTGAAAGTCCGGCATCTGCAGTCTCGATAACGGGCTGCGATACTTTGCGAAGACCAATGGGCGGTAGCTTTTCTGTGGTCATATGTCGCACGGGTAATCCCTGCCCGGCCCAGCCGCGACAAAAACTCCATCAAGCGCTTGATCGATACGCGGTCGGCCGCCGCTCTTTTCGATTATTGATTATCGATAATTTTCCGGTATGATGCGCCGCAACATCCGTCGGCGCCTGCAGTCTAGTGCTCTGGATGCCGAAGAATGAATCGGAAAAGGAGCTTCTCGGATGTGGATCGTCAAGGTTGCGCTGCACCGGCCGTATACGTTCATCGTGCTGGCGCTGTTGATCGTTCTGCTCGGTATTTTCACGATCCTGAAGACCGCAACAGACATCTTCCCCAACATTCCGATTCCGGTTGTCGCAACGGTCTGGAGCTATACCGGCCTGCCGCCGGAAGACATGGCGAACCGTATTGTGCTGTTCTCGGAACGCACCGCGCAGACCACGGTGAACGATGTCGAACATACCGAATCGCAGTCGCTCAACGGCATTGCGGTGGTCAAATATTTTTTCCAGCCGCACGTCAACGAATCGCTGGCGTTCGCGCAGATCACCGGCGTCTCGCAAACGCAGTTGCGCTTCTCGCCGCCGGGGACAACGCCGCCGTTCGTGCTGGCTTACAACGCGTCCAGCGTGCCGGTGATCCAGCTCGCGTTATCGAGCGAGAAGATTCCGGAATCGACGCTGTTCGATCTCGGCAACACCATCATTCGTACCGCGCTTTCGACCATCGGCGGCGCTTCGGTGCCGTTCCCGTTCGGCGGCAAGCAGCGCCAGGTGCAGGTTGATCTCGACCCCGGCGCGCTGCGTGCGAAAGGGCTTTCAGCGCAGGATGTCAGCAACGCCATCGGCGCACAGAACCTGATCCTGCCGGCGGGCACGCAGAAGATCGGCGACATCGAGTATTACGTCAAACTGAATTCGAGCCCGACCGCAATCGACGATCTGAACAACGTGCCGGTGCGCGTGCGCGATGGCAGCGTGATCTACGTGCGCGATGTGGCGCATGTTCACGACGGTTTCTCGCCGCAGACCAACATCGTGCGTGTCGACGGCAATCGCGCGGTGTTGATGAGCGTTCTGAAAACCGGCAGTGCCTCAACGCTCGACATCATCGACCAGATCAAGGCCAAGCTGCCGGACATTCAGGCGCAATTGCCGGAAGGCATCAAGGTGCGCGCGGTTGGCGACCAATCGATTTTCGTACGTTCGTCGATCAGCGGCGTGATTCGTGAAGCCGTCATCGCCGCCGCGCTTACCGGCCTGATGATCCTGCTGTTTCTCGGCAGCCTGCGCAGCACGATGATCATCACGATCTCGATTCCGCTAGCGATTCTATCGTCGATCATCGTGCTTTCCGCACTCGGCGAAACCATCAACATCATGACGCTCGGCGGTCTCGCGCTGGCGGTCGGCATTCTCGTGGACGACGCCACGGTGACCATCGAGAACATCAACTATCACCTTGAAAACGGCAAGGATGTACAGACCGCGATCATCGACGGCGCGCAGCAGATCGCGGTACCGGCGCTGGTGTCGACGCTCGCCATCTGCATCGTCTTCATCCCGATGTTCCTGCTCACCGGCATTGCGAAATTCCTGTTCGTGCCGCTGGCCGAGGCCGTGGTGTTCGCCATGCTGGCCTCGTATTTATTGTCTCGAACGCTGGTGCCGACGCTGGCGAAATACTGGCTGAAAGCGCATGTTCCGCATGACGAACATGCGCAGAATCAGCCGCGCGGCAATGTATTTCAGCGCTTCCAGAAAGACTTCGAGCGACGCTTTGAAGCGGTACGCGCGCGTTATCACGAGCTGCTGAAAACGGCGATCACGACCGGCGGAAAATTCGCGTTGCTGTTCCTGGGTGCGATGGTTGCAACCGCGATCCTCGCGTTTCCGATCGGCCCTCTACCCGGTCTTGGGCAGGACTTCTTTCCATCGGTGGATGCCGGCCAGATCAAGCTGCATTTCCGCGCCCGCACCGGCACTCGCATCGAAGAAACCGCGGCGTTGTGCGACGACATCGAAGCCGCGATCAAGCAGAGCATTCCGGCGGACCAGTTATCGAGCATCGTCGACAATTTGGGCCTGCCGTACAGCGGTATCAACACGGCTTACAGCACCTCGGCGCCGATCGGCCCGGGTGACGCGGATGTTTATATCAGCCTCAACGAAAATCATTCGCCGACGATTGAATACGTCGCCAAATTGCGCCGGCAGTTGAGTGCGCAGTTTCCTTCGGTGTCGTTCTCGTTTTTGCCGGCAGACATCACCAGCCAGATTCTGAATTTCGGGCTGCCCTCGCCGCTCGATGTCCAGATCAACGGCTTCAATGTCAACGCCAACCGCGATTACGCGAATAGTCTGCTGGAAAAATTCCGTCACATTCCAGGCGCGGTCGATTTGCGCATCCAGCAGGCGTTCGACTACCCGCAATTCAATGTCGACGTCAATCGCAGCGACGCACAGCAACTCGGCTTCACGCAGCAGAACGTGGCATCGAATCTGTTGATTTCGCTGTCCGGAAGTTTCCAGACCGCGCCGAGTTTCTGGGTCGATCCCAGAACCGGCACGCAGTACAACGTCGCCACGCAGACGCCGCAATATCGCATGACCAGCCTCAACGATCTGCTGACCACGCCGATCACCAGCACCGGCGGCCAATCGCAATTGCTGGCGAATATGGTGAACCTCAAGCGCAGTGTCGGCCCCGGCGTGGTGACGCATTACAACGCGACGCCGAGCATCGATATTTTCGGCAGCGTGCAAGGTGTGGATCTCGGCTTCGTCGCCAGCCAGGTTCGCAAGATCGTCGCGCAGACCAAGGCCGATGTGCCGAAAGGTTCGAAGGTTGAAGTGCGCGGTCAGGTGCAGACCATGACCAGTTCTTTCAATGGCCTGTTGATCGGATTGATCGGCGCGATCGTGCTGGTCTATTTGTTGATCGTGGTAAATTTCCAGAGCTGGGTCGATCCATTCATCATCATCACGGCCTTGCCCGCCGCTCTCGCCGGCATCGTCTGGATGCTGTTCCTGACGCACACCACCGTCAGTGTGCCGGCACTCACCGGCGCGATCATGTGCATGGGTGTGGCCACCGCGAACTCGATTCTGATCGTCAGCTTCGCGCGCGAGCGCATGGCGGCGGGCCAGAGCCCGCGCGACGCCGCGCTGGAATCCGGCTTCACACGCTTCCGGCCGGTGTTGATGACTGCACTGGCGATGATCATCGGCATGATCCCGATGGCCTTGGGCCTCGGCGAAGGCGGCGAGCAGAACGCACCGCTCGGCCGCGCGGTGATCGGCGGATTGCTGTTCGCCACCGTCGCCACCCTGTTCTTCGTTCCCACCGTCTTCACCTTGATCCACGACCGCCTTGCGGCGCGTTCGCAGTCATCTTCCGGAGTGTCACATGGCTGAGCTTGCCAAGCTTGAAAACCGACCGTCGACCCAGCGCGGCAGCACGCCGCTGTGGGCGATCGTGGCGATCATCGTCGTGCTGGTGCTCGCGGTATGGGGAATTTACAGTCGCCTGCACAGCCGTTCGGAACTCGGCAAAGCCACCAACGCGGAATCCGCACCGACGGTTTCCATCACCAAAATCGAAGCCGCAGCGCCGACCGAAGAACTGGTGCTGCCGGCCAATGTGCAAGCCTTTTCCGATGCGCCGATTTACGCGCGCACCAGCGGTTATCTGAAGCGCTGGCTGGTGGATATCGGCGGGCCGGTCAGCAAAGGCCAGTTGATTGCGGAGATCGACGCGCCGGAAGTCGATCAGCAATTGAGTCAGGCCGAATCCGATCTGAAGACCGCCGAAGCCAATGAGGCTTTGTCGCGCACCACGGCGGAACGCTGGCAGGCGCTGCTGCAAACCCAATCCGTCTCGAAGCAGGAGAACGACGAAAAAACCGGCGATCTGCAAGCCAAGCAGGCCCTGACTGCGTCGGCGCGCGCGAATGTGAAACGCCTCAAGGACATGCAGAATTTCGAGCGCATCGTGGCGCCGTTCGATGGCACCATCACGGCTCGCAATACTGATATCGGCCAGCTGATCGGCAACACTTCAACCGGCGTCGAACTGTTCCATATTTCCGATCTGCGCAAGCTGCGCGTCTATGTGCTGGTGCCGCAGCCGAACGCGCCGGCAATGCAGAAAGGACTTGAAGCCGATCTGCGATTCGCCGAGCGCAGCGACTATGCCTATCCGGCGAAGATCGTTCGCACCGCCGACGCGCTCGATCCGGTCTCGCGAACCTTGCAGGTGGAACTGGAAGTCGATAACAGCAAGGGCGAACTGTTTCCCGGTTCGTATGCGGAAGTGCATTTCAAGCTGCCGGTGCCGGATGGCGCGCTGCGAGTGCCGGCCAATGCACTCATCTTCCGCGGCAAAGGTTTGATGGTCGGCACGCTCTCCAGCGATAACCATGTCGAACTGAAACCAGTCACCGTCGGCCGCGATTTCGGCACTTCGCTGGAAATCACCAGCGGTCTCAGCGTCGGCGAATCGGTGATCGTCAATCCGCCGGATTCGCTGGCGCAAGGCGTGCTGGTGCGCGTGGCGCCACCATCGAAATCGACCGATTCATCCTCGTCGCCGACGGCTAAACCCGGCGCTGGCGGCGATGCGAAATCCGGCGCCAGCGATACGAAGAAGCCGCAATGAAGCGCCGGTCTGAATCGATCGCACAACTTGACCTGCCGCGATTTGCGCCGATCAAATCCGTAAGACGGATGACGCGAATCACCTCGATAAGCGCGATCACAGCAGCAGCTTGCGGCCTGGCCGCGTGCTCGCTGGCACCGGCTTACAAAGTTCCAGCGACGACCGCTGCGACTGCTTATAAAGAAACAGATGCCGCAACTCCGCCGACGCAAACCGCGCAGCCGGATGTCGGCACCTGGACGCCGGCGCAGCCCGCCGACAACGTCGCACGCAATGCCTGGTGGACCTTGTTCAACGACCCGATTCTCGACGCGCTCGAACAGCGCGCGCTTGCCGCCAACCAGAATCTCGCCGCTGCGGACGCACGTTATCGGCAGGCCCGCGCTGCGGCAGATATCGCCGGAACCGAGCTGTTTCCAATCATCAACCTGAGCGCATCCGGCGAGCGCGAGCGCGTTTCCAAATATTCGCCGCTCAACAACACGGGTGCTGCCAAAGTCGGCGGCGATTATGTGCTGCGGGCGCAGACTTCCTACGAGCTGGATTTCTGGGGCCGCGTGCGCAACACCATCGCCGCCGCGCGTAGCCGCACGCAGGCCAATGCGGCCGATCTGGCGACCGCGCAGCTATCGATTCAAACCGAACTCGCGGGCGACTATTTCGAGCTGCGCGGATTCGATGCGCAGATCGATCTGCTGACTAAAACCGAGGCGGCGTATCAGGAAGCTTTGCGCATCACGCAGAACCGTTTCAATGGCGGTGCGGCCGCGGAAGTCGATGTCGATCAAGCCCAGACCCAGCTCGAAACCACGCAGGTGCAACTCGCCGATACACGGCTTTCGCGCGCACAGATGGAACACGCGATCGCTACTCTGACCGGTGTTCCGCCGGCCGCGTTTTCACTCGAAGCCAAGCCACTGCAAGTGAAGCCGCCCGCGGTGGCCGTGGGCCTGCCTTCGCAGTTGCTGCAAAGACGGCCGGATGTGGCCAGCGCCGAGCGCCAGGTCTTCGCGGCCAATGCCGAGATCGGCGTAGCGCGCGCGGCTTGGTATCCGACGTTCTCGCTGGATGGCGGCATCGGCTTTGAAGGCACCAGCACCGGCAACTGGATCGAAGCGCCTTCGCGGATGTGGTCGCTGGGGCCGTCCGCCGTTTTGACCGTTTTCGATTTCGGTTTGCGGCGCGCGCAGAATGATCAGGCCATCGCCGCGTTCGATGAAACCGTCGCCAATTACCGCCAAACGGTATTGACCGCATACGGCGAAGTGGAAGATCAGCTGACCGCGATTCACCAGCTCGATGCGCAGCTCGAAGCACAAGCCCGCGCGGTCGCCAGCAGCCAGCGTTCGCTGGATCAATCGAACTATCGCTACCAGGGCGGAATCGTCACTTTTCTTGAAGTGGTCAGCACGCAGAATGCGGCCTTGCAGGCGCAGCAGGCGGCCTTGAATCTGCGCGTCCGCCGTCTGAATGCAACCGTGCAGCTGATCAAGGCGCTGGGCGGCGATTGGACCACGGCGCAACTCGACTCACCGGCGCTGGCGACCCAATCAATCGCCGATCCATCGACCGCCAAGCCGGGCGGCTGAAGCGATGAAAATCCGTCGCACCTGCATGCGCGACGAAGTGCGCGATCTGGTGGTCGAACGCATACTCGACGGCACTTATCCGGCCGGCACGCGATTGAAAGAACTGGCGCTGGCGGGCGAATGCAATGTCAGCCAGGCGCCAGTGCGCGAAGCCTTGCGCGAACTGGAAGCGCTCGGCTTGGTGCAATCCGAACGCTATCGCGGTACGCGCGTGCGTGCGGCCGACAACGCACAATTGCTGGAAGCTTACGAGCTGCGCGCGCTGCTGCAGGAGCGCTCCGCACAACTGGCGGTGCCCTGCTCCGCCGCCACGCTGCAGGAGTTATCGGCGGCGGTGCAGAACATGCAAAAAAGCGTGAAACGCGGCGACTTCAGATCGCATGCGGAAGCCGCTGCCGCGTTTCATCGGCTGATCGTCGAGGCGTCGCACAACGCGACTTTCCTGCGCGCTTTCGACTCGCTGCACTGGGAAGTGCGCGGCCGTATCGCGGTGCAGAAAATACGCGATCGCGGAGTTGATGATCTGCAAAGCTTCATCGACGCACATGCGGTCATCGTGCAGCAGCTCGAACAAGGCGATGGCCTCGGTGCGGGACGCGGACTGCGCCAGCTGATCGAGCGAGTGGTGGTGGTGATCGAGTCGGAATCCTTGCCCGAAAATGCGTCGAAAACGGCAAAGAAAGCCGGGCAGAAAATCCCGTCGAAAACCGTAAGCAACTCGGCGCGATCAAAACCGCGCAAGCGCTGAGTTCATCGATTCGGCTTGCACTATCGTCCAAGCTTTTCGCGCTTGAGTCTTTCTTCAGCGCTCGCGCTTTCAGCTAGTGCTCCGAAGCTGAGCCAACAGCTCATCCGCCGACCAATCGCGGCGACCGCCACGTTCGGCCGCTCGAATCAAGGTCAGCAATTGCTGGTTGACCGGCGCTTGGCTGCCGATATTGGCGGCCAGCCGCACCAGTTCACCATTGAGCCAATCCACTTCGCTGGCGCGGCCGACTTCGAGGTCTTCCCACATCGAAGAGCGCGCCAGAGGATCGATCGCCAGCATTCGATTGGCCGCCAGCTTGAAGCAGGTATCCGGCAGTTCGAGCAGGAATGGCAGCCAGCGCGCAGGAACCGGTGTGAGCGCGGCCACCGCCAGCTCTGCGGCCTTGAACAAGCGCAAACCTTCGCGTTGTGCGGCGGCCAGGCAACGGCGGTAGTTGCGTTGCGACAACTCGGTTTTCAGCGGCACGCCGCATAGCGCGTTGATCGCGTTATTCAAATTCAGCAGCAGCTTGCCGCGCTGTACGGCGGGCATGTCGTCGCGCTGCTCGATCGGCAAACCGGCCGCGGCAAATTGTGCGAGATGCGGCGTGAGCGCGGGATTGCGCTGCACCATCAAACGACCTTCGGAGCCTTGATGAAAGGCGCCTTCGCCGCGGCTCAGTATGTTGAACGGCACCATGCCGGCCAGCACCGCGCATTGCGGAATCAGGCGCTGCAACACGGCCGCATTGTCGATCCCGTTCTGGAAGCTGATGACCGTGCTGCCCGCCTTCAGCACGGCTGCGAGCGCGCGCGCGGCTTGTTCGGTTGCGGCGGATTTCACGGTGACCAAAATCAAGCCGGCGTCCGCCGCAGACTGCGGATTATCGACGACGAAATCGATCTGCTCGGCGCGCACTTTTTTGACATCGCCGCGCAGGCTGGTGAGTGTGAGTCCATGCGATTGCAACTGGCGCGCGTGCGCTTCGCGGCCGATCAACCGGACGCTGGCGCCCGCGGCAATCAAGCGCCCGCCGAGATAACAACCGACGCTGCCGGCACCGAAAATGCAGATTCTGCCGGAGTTATCCATGAGTTGGGGTGGTGGCCATCGATGTCATCGATCTTCGGACTTGGCCAGAAGCTTAAGCGATGCGTGAGTCTCGCTGATTAACCGGGAGCTTGAGACGTTACCCACTTTCCTTGCTTAAAATAGCGGCCGCAGCGTTGCCGAAATGGACCATATCGGAGACGATATTTACCAGCTGGATTTTGATTGGGGAAAAAGATGCCGCGGGACGAAACAGCTGTCGCCATCGAAAAGCAGACCGCAGTGCTGAAGGAAATTGCCGAGGGCATCGCCGAAGCCAACGAAATCGCGCGCACCAAACTCGAACAGGAAACCGAAGCCAAGCCGGACGATCAGAAACCGCAAAACGCTGCGGATTAGCTTTCCCCCGCGCCGGACACTCGGCGATTTCAGCGCCGGTCCTGAAAATTCCCGACTTGATGTTTTGTCGCCGACAATCAAAGATCAATTGAGGCGTTCTCAAGGCAGCAGGTTGGCGCTCTCCGTGCGAAGCCGATTTATTATCGATCGAAACGATGGACGTCCAAGGATTTCAACGATGACCCAAATCGCGCAAGGTAGCTTCGAGGTTGAATTGAATCCGCAAGGCGCTGCGGAAAAAATTTCAGGCAGCAGCCTTGGCCGCATGTTGCTGCATAAGCGGTTTCATGGCGATCTCGAAGCCAGCAGCGCCGGCGAAATGCTGACTGCACGAACGGATATCGAGGGATCGGCCGGCTATGTAGCGATCGAACGGGTTACGGGCGTGCTCCAACATCGCAAAGGCAGTTTTGTGTTGCAGCATTACGGCACGCTGGCGCGCGGAGTTCCGCAGCAGACGATCACCATAGTGCCCGATTCGGGCAGTGCCGAGTTAAGCGGAATCAGCGGCTCAATGACCATTACGATCGTCGACAAAAAACACTATTACCGCCTTGACTATTCGCTGGCCGATAAACTCCAGGAGCTTATTTGAGAGATAAGCGGCTGCAAGCTTGACGGCTTGCAGCCGCGCCATCCTCTGGCTATTACCCAACGCTAAAACCGGCGAGTTTGCTTTAAGACCGAATCGACTACCGTCTGGCCAAAATCGGCCAGACGGTTTTCGATGCCTTCGCGGCTCGCCAGGCTTTATCGTTCGGAATTACATGCCGCCTTCAAGCACTTTCAGTTCGACGCGACGATTCAGCTCACGACCTTCGTCGGTGGAGTTATCCGCAATCGGCATTGCCGAACCGTAACCCGAGGTCGTCATCTTGCTGGCTTCGACACCCTTGGCATGCAGATACGCCTTCACCGAGTTGGCGCGAGCCAGCGACAGCTTCTCGTTGTAAGCGTCGGAACCCTTGCTGTCGGTGTAGCCGCCGATTTCAACCTTGACCGTGGACGACTTCAGCGAAGCCGCAACCGGATCGAGTAGAGCTTTCGCGTTCAGCGTCAGCGTCGATTTGTTGAAGTCGAAGTTGACACCCGTCAGCACGACTTTATCGCCGGTCTTGCAAACACCGACTGAATTCATCTGGCAGGGCGGTGGTGGTGGCGGCATCGGCATCGGCATCGGTGCTGGCGGCGGCGGTGGCGGCGGCGCCGGCACTTCAGGATTGTCATAAATGAGCCCGTTGGTTGCCAGCATACAACCGCTCATCGGCAGTACGGACAACATAGCGAAGCATGCGGCAAATCTAGTTTTTTGAAGCATCGAACAACTCCTTAAGACAGGGATGGAAGACTCCGTTGACATCAACTGACCATGCTTTCTGCGCTTACCCAACCGATGCGATCAACGCTGCATCGGCGAGGCACCGCGAGTGCTGGTGAAGGCAACGACAAGGAATCCGGCTGAACCAGCGAATGCGGCCTTGCAAAACCGGCGAAAACAGCGGCATTGGCATTCGATGACATCATCGACCTTTCTCCTTGAGCGTCGCCTACTTCGACTACCACCGGCTACGCCGGCTTTGACGAAAGTTCTTTGTCCCTACCCCGAGCAACCCGCAGTCGCACTCCGCGATCTCTTGCGGTGGTGTCGCTGCATCTTAAAGTTGGCTTATCTCAAGCAAGCGTCGTGCCCGATTTTATATCCGCGCGGCAGATGATGCGTCCGAAGAAGCCCTGTTGCTTCAACAGACGCTAGCTCCTTTCCTGCGCGTCAGGGAAGTTTTTATTCACCCAGACCTGCAAATCGGTGAACACGCGCTCGGATTGCGCAGCCGACGGCGGCTGTGTGGCACGCGGCAGTTCCATCGTGAACACCGGCATGCCGAGATGCCGGCCGGCGTAATTTCCCAGTGAGCCGGGATACACTCCGATCGGCTCCAGCCGCAGAAACCCCAGCTTGTCCGGCGGCGGCTGCGGGCCATCGAAATCGAGCAGGTTCAGCGGTGCATGCACCGAAACGATCGCATCCGGTTTGAATTCCTTGATCTGCTGCATCAGCCAGCGGGTTTCCGGCTCGGACGCCGCGCGCGGGCCGGGATAGCGCCGCGGGTCGCTGCCGGTTTTACGTCGCCAATCCGTGAGCGCCTGCGCATTCCAGTCCGGCGACGGAAAATTCCGATTCAGATCCACCTTGTGCGCATTGGTCCGCGTCGAAGGCTGCGCCAGCGTGCCGTCGGGATTCACGCAGGGCAGCACGCGCCAGACCATACGGCGCTGGCGATCATCCTTGAGCCGTTCGATCCACTGGAATACCACCGCAATCGCTGCGTGTTCGTCGCCATGAATGCCGCCGATCAGCAAGATTCGCGGCGCCCGGCCCAAACCGCCTTTGGCACTAGCGTTCGCATCGCCATTGGAAGTTTGAGGTGCGACAGCCGCGTGCTCGCCCGGGGTGAAATCGCGCATGATGAGCGGCCGGCCCTGACTGCTTTTCAACTTCGCCGGCTTGAAACCCGCATCGCGGCATTGCTGCATCTGCAGTTCGGGGATGTTGCTCACCAGATCCGCGCAGAACCCATTGACTGCCGCTGCTTTGTCGAGCTTGTCGCTGGCCGCCGCAGCATTGGCGGCCGCACGGTTCAACGATGGTTTCAGCGCGCTTGCCTTGGCGCTTACCAAGCTAATGCAAGCGGCGAATAAGGTAATGACAACGAACTTCAACGGCTTCATCCTGAACCCTGATCGTGGTGAACAACCGAGTGGATAACCGGTTGGGCTGGTCATAGTAGCAGCCAGCCTAGTCCTCCCGAATGGCGCGCTTGAATGAGTCGCAGCGAATACGACGTCATCGAAGCGGCGAGTGATGATTCAATAATACGGCGTTCGATATCGAGTCTGGATTGCGGCAGACTTTGCCGCGACGACGAGGTCCAGCACCGACCGCATCCGCAACAATCGGTTGCAAATTATCGCCGGAGTCGGCGAGAGCCAAGCCCTGCGTGGAACTCAAACGCAGTTGCGAACAGTTGCGAAGAAACCTTACCGGTCAGAATCGCGCAGATAGCGATCCAGAAAATCTGCACCGCGCTGCAGCGCTTCGCTATCCATCAAAAACGCCGTGATGTGACCGAGGCCGCGCATCAAATACAGCTCATTCGGAACCTTCGCGGCAGCCAAGGCTTTTTGATAATCGACCGTCTGATCCAGTGGCACCAGCAAATCCCAAGTGCCGTGATACAGGAACACAGGCGCATCGCCGGCGGCGACGGTCGCGGCTGCAGAAGCCTCGCGGAAAACGGCCGAGTCTGCGCGCCATTTTTCGCCAAGATAGGCCGGCACCATCGTGCCGCCGCGGAATTTGCGCAGATCGGCAGGCGTACCGCCAGCGACCACAGCCATCACGCTGGCGTCTGCGGCATAAAGACTGTCCCCTGCACTCAAACTCCCCAGCAGCGCAGCGAGTTGCGCGCCGGCGGAATAACCCCAAGCGCCAATCCGCGCCGGATCGATTGAGTAAGCCGCACTGTTCGATCGCATCCAGCGCAGCGCCTGCTGCATATCGCGCAATTGCGCTGGAAAACGGGCGGCCGGCGCCAAACGATAAGTCGCGTTGACGACGACGAATCCGCGCGCCGCCAGTTGCCGCGCCTGCCGCGCCGTCTGGCTGCGTTCGCCGCTGATCCAGCCGCCGCCGTGAATCATCAACACCGCCGGCAGCGGCCCTGCAAGATTCGGCGTATAGACATCCGCCAGCAAAAGCGGCATCCCGATCGGGTTATAGTTGATGTCGCGCTGAACCGCCACGCTTGCCCGCAAACGCTTCCGCTTTGAACGTCTAAGCACTGGGGTATCGCCACACAAGTGCTGCGCGAATTGCGCATAAATCCAGCCCAGCGGCCGCAACAGGACTGACAGCACTTCGAGTAATGTCATCGATTTACTTCGGAGCTGAAGCGATATCGGGAGCATATCCGCCGAATCGTTTGTTCGTCGGGCGTGCAAAAAAAGATCATTCGAGGTCAAGCAATGGATAGGCCAGCTAAGCCATTGTCTCTAAAAGCCACGGGCAAGGCCCGGCGGCTTGATTGATGTCGCGGAACGATCTCGCCACCCTTCGATTCCGCCGCCTCGAAAATCAGCTTTGCGGTAGATACAGCGATGAGCGTACATTTTATACCGGACTTCCTGCTGTGAGACGCTGACGATCAACACCGCCAGCTCGGCGCTTCGATACCGCTCAAAACAGCAGGGCGAGTCCATTCCGTCATTCAAGGTCTTCAAAACGCCCGCCAGTTAATAATCAGCGCATCTCAAGCGCCCTCGACCGTATCAATGGAAACTGCCGGGATCAACGCCAAGCCCACCATCGCAATCGTCGGCGCGGGATTCAGCGGCAGCCTGGTTGCGATACATCTGTTACGCATGGCGCGAGCGTCTCTGCGCATACTGCTGATCGAGCGCGAAGGCGCACCCGGCCACGGCATTGCCTATCGCAAGCAGCCGGACTGCCATTTGCTCAATGTGCGCGCCAGCGCGATGAGCGCCTTCGTCGATGATCCCGATGATTTCGTCTGCTGGCTCAAACACACGCCGAATCACTCGCGGTCGATGGTTGCAGACCAGTTCATGCCTCGGCGTCTATACGGTGACTACATCCAGAACACGCTGCAGGATGCGATCGCAGCCGCATCGCCTGGCGTCAGTCTGGAGATACACCAAGGCGAGGCAATCGATCTCAAGCTCGAGGCCGATCAGCTGAAGCTCAAGCTCGACAACGGCGCCTGCCTGCACGCCAACCATGTCGTTCTCGCGCTCGGCAATCCGGGACCAGCGGACCTGCCCGCTGCGGATGCGAAGCTGCTCAGCGATCCGCGTTATTGTGGCCGCGCATGGTCTCCGTCGACCTCCGACGCCGTGCGCCCGCAGGAGAACCTGCTGCTGGTGGGTTCGGGTTTGACCACGCTCGACTGGCTCGTCGGCCTGCACGACCGCGGTCACCAAGGCCGCATTCATGTGCTGTCCCGGCGCGGCTTGCTGCCGAACGAACACCGCGCTGCGCCGCCGCACGCATTGTCATTCGATCCGATCGCCCTGCCCGCGCATCTGCGCACGCTATTGCGCCGGCTGCGCGCCGAAGCCGCAGCGGTGCAGCAGCAGCATGGTGACTGGCGCAGCGTGATCGACGCCTTGCGTCCAGTCACCCAGGCACTCTGGCAAGGCCTTCCGCGAGTCGAGAAGCAACGCTTTCTGCGGCATCTTCGGCCGCTGTGGGAAGTGCATCGGCATCGTGCCGCGCCGTCCGTGCTGCGTGCAGTCCACACCCTACGGGCACGCGGACAGCTTCAGTTGCTGGCGGGACGCTTGCAGGCTTTAACGCCACAGCACAATGTCATCGCGGTGCTGGCAAGGCTGCGCGGCAACCGTGGTGAGTGGCGCATCAAGGTCGATCGCGTCATCAACTGCACCGGCCCCGAATGCGACTATCGCCGACTCAATCATCCCCTGATCGCCGCCCTGCTTGCCCATCATCTGATCTGCGCGGATGAACTCGGTTTGGGCTTGAATACCGACGCCGAAGGCGCCCTGCTCGATGCGCAAGGCCGGGCATCCTCGCAACTGTTCACCCTCGGGCCGCCGCGCAAAGGCCAGCTGTGGGAAACCACCGCCGTCGCCGAAATCCGCCAACAAGCGCCGCGGCTGGCGCGTCACCTGCTCGATCGGTTGGGGTTGCGATCAGGGGCGCCGTCGCGCTGATCCGATGAAGGCTAGGCAGGCTTCTCCTGCCCACGCGGACCAGACAACCGCGTGGGCACGCTACGCTTTGCCGCCCTACTTATTGGGGCGATGAATCGAAGAATTTACGATCGACTTCATCGATGTAGCTGGAGTAGAACTTGTGAGCCAGCTCCGCTAGTAGGACGGGGTGTTGGTTCGGGACAGGGTGCCCGAGATGAGTTGAGGGCGGATTGAACCACTCTCCATGGTTTTTCACTCGAACTGCGATGGGATGAGGTGGGTGATCTTCCACGATCATTGGATCGCCTTCGTAGTGCACGATCTGTCCGCCGCTAATCTGCATGCGCTTTATATGCCCCCCTCGTGGGTTCACGAATCTCATAGCTCGTGAACCCGCTTGGAAGGCGGTGATATCTTGAATAGAGTGGTTATCAGCGTCTCGAGCTTGCTTGATATACCGCAGGAGCATGTCCGTCTTGCGGAGAGCTTGATATCGCCCTTGCCATGGCTGAAACGCAATTCTCACCGGCTGGCAACAACCCTCAACCTTTTGCCATACCTTTTCTATTGCATTTAGAAAAATGCGCCAATGCGACTCAAATTCGTCCATGCCGTTTGCGGTTCGCATGCCTTCAATTGCACGCCTTGCCGCTGCTAATTCGGCACGTGGCTGCCTAAGTGGATCTTCGCTCACCGTGTTGAGCCCCGACGATTATTTAGCCCGAGTAGCACCATTGTCTTGCCAGCCTTGTTCGATAAACAAGCCTTGCCGGGCTTTCCCCGGACTGGCGGGACGATCTCCTGCCCTTGTGGCTAGGGGCAGCCGGCTTACCTCAGATGAGTGATTTCAAGTCATTTAGAAGCAATTTTGGGCTGTTGCGCTCTCAAAGGCAGCATCAAGCGCATACAGTCTGGCTGCGCTGCGCCCTCAAATCGAGACCAGTCTGCAGGCGCATCGCGGGCGATTAACAGGATGATCGAGGTCAGTTATCCCCTTAGCCGCAGGCGATTAACATGAACATCGCGGGCGGTTATCCCTTACATCGAGGTGGGTTAAGGGGATTATCGCTTGTGTTTATCCCCTTAACCGTGCGCAGTTAGCATGCACATCGAGGGCGATGTACCCCTTGATCCTGGGTGATTAACAGGATGTTCAAGGGCGGTTATCCCCCACATCGAGCACGGGTTGCATGCAAGTCCTGGGCGATGTGCCCTCACATCGTGGGGACCTTGCATGCACATCGAGCGTGGGTTGCATGCAAATCGACCTCGCACTGCCCCCATATCGCGGTCGGCCTGCAGGCGAGTTACGGGCGATTTTGGGGCAGCCTGGATGCGGGCGGCCGACGGCGGGAGGTGCGCCCGCCCCGCCCGCACCTTCAAGCTGCACCTATAATTCGCCGATGAATACCGCAGATTTCGTTACGGCGCTGCGCGCGGCGGCGCCTTACGCGCACGCGCACAACGGCCGCACCTTTGTGATCGCCTTCGGCGGCGAATCGGCTGCGCGGGCGGATTTCGATAATTTCGTCGGCGATGTGGCACTGCTGCACAGCCTCGGTGCGAAGGTGGTGCTGGTGCATGGCGCGCGGCCGCAGATCGAGGCGGCGCTGGATGCGAAGGGTTTGCAGCCGCAGTACGTGGAGGGCCTGCGGGTGACCGACCGCGCTTCGCTGGAATGCGTGAAGGCGGCGATCGG
Organism: Rhodospirillales bacterium; assembly: GCA_903970615.1. Taxonomy (GTDB): domain Bacteria; phylum Pseudomonadota; class Gammaproteobacteria; order Nevskiales; family Nevskiaceae; genus Nevskia. Next base: position 18,945 of record CAJCJH010000009.1, on the reverse strand, counting down.
CGCTTTGCGCATGGAGATCGAGGCGCGTTTGTCCACTTCGCTGGCGAGTACGGCGATGGGCGGCGCGCGGCTGAAGATCGCGGGCGGTAACTGGATCACGGCGCGGCCGGTGGGCGTGCGCGAGGGCGTGGATCATCAGCACACGGGCGAGGTGCGGCGGGTCGATATCGAGACGATTCACGAGGTGCTGGCGCAAGGCCGCATCGCGCTGATTTCGCCGATCGGCTACTCGCCTACCGGTGAGATTTTCAACTTGCGTGCCGAAGCCGTGGCTACTGCTGTCGCCACTTCCTTGCGCGCCGACAAGCTGATCTTCGTAGTGAATTCCGATCCCGACCAATGGCAGCTGGCGGACGATACCGGCGATGCCGGGCAGCTTTCGCTGGCGGAAGGCGAACGGCTGCTGAAGGGCAGCAGCACGGTCGATCCGCAGGACCGGCCGTATCTGGAAGCCGCGCTCGAAGCCGGACGCGGCGGCGTGGCGCGCATTCATCTGATCGGCGTGGAAACCGAGGGCATGCTGCTGCGCGAATTGTTCACGCGCGATGGCGTGGGCCTGATGTTGTACGCGGACGAAAACTACGAGGCGGTGCGCGAGGCGACGATCGATGATGTGGGCGGCGTGCTGGCCTTGATCAAACCGCTGGAAGATAGCGGCGTGCTGGTGCCGCGTTCGCGCGAGCAGCTGGAGCTTGAAATCAGCTTCTTCGATGTGATGGTGCGCGATGGTCTGGTGATCGCCGCGTGTGCGCTGTTCCCGTTCGCGCAGAACGCGATGGCGGAGTTCGCCTGCGTGGCGGTGCATCCGGATTATCAGCGCGCCGGCCGTGCCGCTGCCCTGCTCGCACGCGCCGAGGAAACCGCACGCAAGCTCGGCATCCACAAACTGTTCGCCCTGACCACGCACACGCCGCACTGGTTCATCGAGCATGGCTTCATGCAGTCCGCGATCGAGGCGCTGCCGATGCAAAAGCAGCGGCTCTACAACTATCGGCGCAATTCGCTGGTGCTGATCAAGACGCTCGAATGAGTGCGCGCGCTGCGTATCCGCATTTCCAGACGATCACCACGCGCTGGAAAGACAACGACCAATACGGCCACGTCAACAACATCGACTACTACAGCTTCTTCGACACCGTCATCAACGCCTATCTGATCCGCACAGGCGGGTTCGATCCGGTCGGCGGCGAGCTGCTGGGTTTCTGTGCAGAATCGCATTGCCGATTTCTGCAATCGCTGTCGTTTCCGGAGAATGTCGACGCCGGCTTGCGCGTGAGCAAGCTTGGCCGCTCCAGCGTGCGTTACGAAATCGGCCTGTTCGCCGAAGGCTGCGACGAACCGGCCGCGGAAGGCTGGTTCGTGCATGTGTTCGTCGGCCGTGCGGATCGCAAACCATGCGAGTTGCCGCAAGCCTTGCGCGCCGCGTTGTCGCGCTTGCTGGTGATCGAATCCGCATCGCCGCCGACGATGCAGGCATGAGAACGCAAGGCGCGGTGCTGCGCGAGATGGGCTTGCCGGCGCCGTATGCGCAATCGCAACCGCTGCGCATCGAAACGCTGGAACTCGCCGCGCCGGGGACAGACGAGTTGCGGGTGCGCGTACTCGCAGCGGGGCTTTGCCATTCCGATCTGTCGGTGATCGATGGCTCGCGTCCGCGCGTGATGCCGATGGTGCTCGGCCATGAAGCGGTCGGCGAAGTGCTCGAAGTCGGACCCGGCACGAAGGGTTTCAGGATTGGCGATCGCGTGGTGTTTTCGTTCGTGCCCGGCTGCGGTCATTGCGATCCCTGCGCCAGCGGACGCGCCGCGCTGTGCGAACCGGGCGCTGCAGCGAACAGCGCCGGCACGCTGTTGAACGGCACACGCCGCTGGAGCGTTGTCGATAACGCCGCGCTCGAACTGCATCATCATCTCGGCGTGTCTGCATTCGCGGAAATGACGGTGGTGTCGGCGCGCTCGGCGGTGCGTATCGATGCCGATCTGCCCGCTGAAATCGCAGCACTGTTCGGCTGCGCGGTGCTCACTGGTGTTGGCGCCGTCGTCAACACCGCGCGGGTTGCAGCGGGCGAAAGCCTTGCGGTGTTCGGGCTTGGCGGCGTTGGTCTTGCCGCATTGCTTGGCGCACGCGCCGCGGGCGCGAACCCGATCGTCGCAGTGGACGTGCTGGCATCGAAACTCGAACTGGCACGCGAACTTGGCGCCACGCATTGCATCAACGCCCGTGACGGCGACACCGTTGCCGCGGTGCGCGCAGCCACCAGCGGCGGTGCGCAATTCGCGTTTGAAACCGTCGGCAACGAGCAGGTGCTGGCGCAGGCTTATGCCGCGACACGGCGCGGCGGCACCACCGTGACCGCGGGGCTGCCGCATCCGCAGAAAATGTTCGCTGTGCCAGCAGTGAGTCTGGTCGCCGAAGAGCGGACGGTGAAGGGCTCGTACATGGGTTCGGCGGTGCCGCAGCGCGATATTCCGCGCTACATCGCGCTGTATCGCGCCGGCCGCTTGCCGGTGGATCGCTTGCTGACGCATCGTCTGCGTTTCGACGAAATCAACGCCGGCTTCGACCGTCTCGCGCGCGGCGAAGCGGTGCGTCAGGTGGTGATTTTCGAGTGAGCGACGCGCTGATTCCATCCGGGCCATCCAACAGCTCGGCCAACGATTGGGCGGCGCGTAGCCGTGCGCATGTCTGGCATCCCTGCACGCAGATGCAGGATCACGAACGCGAAATACCGCTGTTGCCGATCGCGGCGGCGGAAGGCGTCTGGCTGGTCGGTCACGATGGACGGCGTTATCTCGATGCGGTGAGTTCCTGGTGGACGAACATATTCGGTCATCGTCATCCGCGGATTGTCGCGCGGTTAAAGGCGCAGCTCGACACGCTGGATCATGTGATCTTCGCCGGCTTCACGCATGAACCGGCGGTTAAGCTGGCCGAACAACTCTGCACGCTGGCACCGGCCGGCTTGAGCCGCTGCTTCTTCGCTGACAACGGCAGTGCGGCGGTGGAAGTAGCGCTGAAGATGAGCGCGCATTACTGGCGCAATCTGGGTCAAGCGAACAAGAGCAAGTTCATCGCGCTGAGCAATGGTTATCACGGCGAAACGCTGGGCGCGCTCGCCGTCGGTGGCACCGGAATGTACCGCGATGCCTATGCGCCGCTGCTGATGCAGCCGATCTACGTGCCCTCGCCGGACTGCTTCGAGCGCGCGCCGGGCGCATCCTGGGAAGATCACACGCGGCAGATGTTCCGTCACATGGAAGCCGCACTCGCGCGGCATGCGCATGAAACCGCTGCGGTGATTCTGGAACCGCTGGTGCAATGCGCAGGCGGCATGCGCATGTATCATCCGGTTTATCTCAGCCTGCTGCGCGAAGCCTGCACGCGGCATGGCGTGCATTTGATCGCGGATGAAATCGCGGTCGGCTTCGGCCGCACCGGCCGCATGTTCGCCTGCGAATGGGCCGAGATTCGCAGCCCTGAAATCAAGCCGCGTGGCGGTGCGCAACGACCGCGCGAGGCTGCGATCGAAACACCGAAGCGCGCCTGCGTCTCGCCCGATTTCATGTGCCTCTCGAAAGGCATTACCGGCGGCACCTTGCCGCTGGCGGCAGTGCTGACCACGGACAACATTTATCAGGCGTTTTATGACGATTACGCCAGCGGCAAGGCGTTTCTGCACTCGCACAGCTACACCGCCAACCCGCTCGCCTGCGCCGCGGCACTGGCCACGCTGGAGATTTTTGCGGAGCAAAACTGGCATGCGCAGAATCGCGGCCTCGGCCATCTGATGTGGATGGGCGCGAGCGATTTGCTGAGCCATCCGCATGTCGCCGAAGTGCGTCAGCAAGGCATGATCCTGGCGATCGAACTGGCGAAGAATCCGAACAAGCGCGAACCGTATCCGGCGGCCGAACGCCGCGGCCTGCGGGTTTATCGTCACGCACTGAACGCCTATGCGGATTGGGGCGTGGTGCTGCGGCCGCTCGGCAACGTGATCTATTTCATGCCGCCATACACGATCACACCGGAGCAGATCGGCCAGATGTGCAGGGTGGCGATCGAAGGAATCAATCAGGCTACACGCGATTGAGGTTGCTGCGGTTTGGATCAGCCGCGTGGACGCTCGTTCGTCAGGCTCAAGGCTGTAACCGGGCTTCGGCACGAGTGCGGCGACGGCTGCAAGGCCGGCATCGAAGCCTTAGAATTAGGCACCTCCGCTTTCTTGAAACTGCGCCAGCCATGACCTTCGTCGTTACCGAAAACTGCATCAAGTGCAAGTACACCGATTGCGTGGAAGTGTGTCCGGTGGACTGCTTTCACGAAGGCCCGAACTTCCTCGTCATCGATCCGGATGAGTGCATCGACTGCACGCTGTGCGAACCGGAGTGCCCGATCAATGCGATCGTCGCCGAGGATGATCTCAAGGCCGGCGACGAGCATTACCTGAAATTGAACAAGGAACTCTCGGCCGCGTGGCCGGTGATCACCCAAAAGAAAGACGGCTTGCCGGATGCCAAGAGCTGGGAAGGCAAGCCGGACAAGCTGAAATTGCTGGAGCGCTGAGGAACCTCTGAAGAAGCCACTGTGCTCGGTCTTGCGCGCGAGTCCGGCCCATTTAAGGGATGGGGGGAATCCTCACGTACTTATACGTGTGCTGCGGTTCCTGCGCGCGGTGTTCGCACGAACTCCCTTCGCTCGCTGCGCTTCTTCAGAGGTTCCTGATAGCGACTCGATAGAGTGCGGCCTTGGCGTTAGCTTGAGCCGCGCATGTCGTCAACGCTGATTCTCACCGCCAGCGATCGCATTGCGCGTAGTTTGCGCGAAGATCTCAATCTCGCCGAACGTGCCGCCGGGCGCGACGTATGGGAAACGCCGCAGGTGCGCAGCCTGCGCCAGTGGATCGCCGAAATCTGGGCCGATTCCTGGCCCGGCGAACAGTTGCTCAACAGCACGCAGATGCAGGCGCTGTGGCTGGCCGTGGTGGAGCGCGATCGTCGCGGCGTGCTCTCGGCCAGTGCCTGCGCCCGCGAGGCGCGCGAAGCCGAACGGCTGGCGCAGGAATATGCGATCGCGGTGGATGATGCACCGGCGTATTCCGACGAACAGCGCGCCTGGCAAAGCTGGCGTCGGCGCGTCGCGGCCAATATGCGCGAGCACCGCTGGCTCTCTGTAGAACATCTGCCGGCAATCGTCGCTCAGGGTTTGCGTAATGGCACTATCACGCCGCCGTTGGCCGTCGAACTATTTGCTTGCGAACTGACGACGCCGGCCGAACACGCGGTGCTCGATGCGCTGAGTGGCGTCACCCAAGTCATCGCGCATGCTGGAGCGACGACGACGCCAAACAGCCTTCGCGCCTGGCGCTGCGCAGACGACGCCGCACAACTGCGCCTCGTCGCTGCAACGATCCGTCAGCGCCTCGCCGCGCATGCGGATCACGCCAGCGTGCCGCCGCGCATCGTCGTCGCCATGCCGGACGCGGATGCGAAGCGCGCTTTGCTCGAAGACGCGCTGATCGAGTTCGTTGCCCCTGCGCTGCGCACGCCGATCGCTGGGGGAAATCCTGCCCGCGCACCCTGGCGCTGGGATGCCGCGCGCAAGCTCAGCGATTCACCCTGGGCGGCGGGACTCTCGGCGCTGATTGCGATCGATGCCATCGACAATCCGCCCGAGCGCGCTGCGCAATTATTGCTTGGCACCTGGTTTGCGCACGTCGAATCGCATGCGGCTGCAGCAGCGATCGACCGCAAGCTGCGCGAAAGCGGAGCACTGCGTATCAGCCTCTCCAAAATCGCTGAACTGGCGCCCGTGCTGCTGCAAGCGCGGCTGGGCGCGCTGGCGCAGATCGTCAGTGACGCGCCGCGCCGTGCGCTGCCGAGCGCTTGGTCGGCGCATTTCAGCGCACGCTGCGAAGCAGCCGGCTGGCCTAGCGTGGATGCGCCAACCTCCAGCGTTTTCCAGACCGTTCAGGAATTGCGCCGCGCGCTGACGATGCTGGCCGCGCTCGATGCGCAGACCGGCGCGATCGATATCGGTCGTGCGCGGATGTGGCTCAACGAATTGTTCAAGCGGCGTTTCGAGCCGCGCGCGGATCATGCGCAGCCGGTGCAACTGCTCGATGCCGAAGATGCCATCGGCATGTCCTGCGATCTACTGATCGTGATCGACGCCGATACCGGCGCATTCCCGGGCGCGGCACAGGCCACTCCCTTTCTGCCGATCGAACTGCAACGTGCCGCCGGCGTGCCGCAGGCGAGTCCGCTCAGCTGGCTCGCGCATCGCCGCAGGCAACTGGCCGCGCTGCTATCCAACGCCCGCGAAACGATCGTCATCGCGCCACGGCACGACGCACGCGGCGGTGAACTGCTGGCTTCGCCGCTGTTCGATGTGAACTGGGAAGAGGCGCCAGCACTCTCGATTGCGAGTCGTGCCGAGACGCTTGCGACAACCGGTCCACATGCCCGACTGCCGGCGAGCGACCCGGTGCCGCCGGTGCAAGCCAGCGAGCAGATCACCGGCAGCACGCGGTTGTTCGAGCAGTATGCGCAGGCGCCGTTCTTCGCCTTCTGCACAGTGCGTCTGGGCATTGAACCCTTGCCCGCAATCGGTCTCGGTCTGCCTGCTGCGGTGCAGGGCAAGCTGGTGCACGAAGCGCTCGCGGATTTCTGGCGCGGTGTCGATACCCGTTCCAACTTGCAGACGCTCGGTGAGGATGGCCGCACGGCGCGCATTCGCGAAGTGCTCGAACCGCTGCTGCGCAAATATCTGCCTGTCGGCGATTTCGGCCGCATGCTGGTGAGCCTAGAAGCTGCAAGGCTCAGCGATGTGCTCACCGCCTGGCTGCGGCTCGAAGCTGCGCGCACGGATGATTTTCTCGTGCTCGAACACGAGCACAAATTCAAAAGTGTACTGGCTGGTTTGCCGATGTCGCTGCGCATCGACCGCATTGATCGCGCAGTCGATGAAGCGGCCGATCGACTGACGCTGATCGACTACAAAACCGGCGGCTATATCGATGCCAATGGCTGGCGCGAAGAACACTTGAACGCGCCGCAGTTGCCGCTGTATGCCGTGTTGCTCGATCCGCAATACGGCGGCGAAATTGCCGATATCGCCTTCGGCCATGTCGCCGACGGCGCACCTGAACTACTGCGTTGGCGCGCGTGGTCAACGCAGCCGCGAATGCGCAACGCCCCAGCCAGCGGCGGCAATTTCGCCTCGCAGATTCAAGCTTGGCGCGCGGCCCTCGAAGCGATGGCGCGCGGATTTCTCGAAGGCCGCGCGGACATCGATCCAGCGCAAGCTCTGCGGCTGCGCAATGCGCCGCTGCTGGTGCTGGCCGGCCTGCTCGACGCGGATGACGAAACCGCTGCCACCAACGACGCGGACCTCGCCGGATGAGTGATCCGCAAAGCGCGTTCGCAGCAGAACCGGCCGACGCCGAAGTGCGACTTGCGGCACTCGATCTGCGCCGGCACATCATCGCCGTTGCGCCGGCAGGCTCCGGCAAAACCGGCCTGCTGGTGCAACGCATGCTGGCGGCACTGGCGACGGTCGATACGCCGGAGCAGGTCGTCGCGATGACCTTCACCAACAAGGCCGCAGCCGAGATTCGCAATCGCGTGCTCGGCGTTTTGCAACGCGCCGCGGCCGGTACGCCGGCGAGCGATGCGCACGACGCGCGCAGCCTCGCTTTTGCGCAAATCGTTCTGCAGCGCGACGCCGCACGCGAGGCTTCGCAGCGCTGGTCGCTCACCGCCAATCCCGGGCGTTTGCGCGCGACCACGATCGACGGCCTGCAAGCGCACATCGCCGCCGAATTGCCGCTGCTCTCCGGCCTTGGCGGACGGCCGCGCGTGGTGGAAGATGCGGGCTTGCTGTACGAAGACGCGGTACTGGCCTTGTTCGCCGAAATCGAGGACACGCAGGCACCGCAGGATCTGCGCGAGGCTGCCGCCGCGTGGCTGCGCGCTTACGGCAATCGCGCCGATCGCCTGATTGCGCCGTTCGCCGATCTGCTCGCGCGGCGCGAGCAATGGCAGCACACGCTGGCCGCGGATTTCGATTGGCAGGCGCACGAACGGCAGGTGCTTGAAGCGATTCATGTCGCCGCGCAGGAGCACTTCAGCGATCAATTCAATGCCAGCGAACAAGCCACTCTGCTGGCGATCGTTCGCGCGGCGTCTTCGGTCGAAGCCTCGCTCGCGCCATTTGCTTCGATGCAACACTGGCCTCGAACCGGCGCCGAAAATGCCGCAGCTTTCGCGGCACTGACTTGGCCGCTACTGACCAAGAACGACCCCATAACGCTGCGAAAAACCTCCGGCCTGCGCGCGCCGAGCTTCGCCAAAGGCGCCGAACACACCAAGCTTTTGCGTCCGCTGCTGGCTGCGCGCGTCGACGACGAAGCTCTCGAAAACGCCGCGCGTGCATTACGCGAGCTACCGCCCGCGCAGGTGCCGGGAGAATTGATTGAACTGCGTGAAGCCCTGCGAATACTGCTGTTGAGACTGCTCGGCCATCTGCGCGCAGTGATGGGCGAACGCGGCGAAACCGATTTTGTCGGCATCGCCGAAGCCGCACGCGCCGCACTGCGTCCGCGCGAAGACCGGGAATACCGCAATGATTTCGGGAGCGATGCCGATGACGAGTTCAATGAGGACTCCGGCAGCGGTTTCGGCTATGGCGATGCGCTGCTGCGGCGCGATGCGCAGCTGCGTCATCTGTTGGTCGACGAAATGCAGGACACCAGCGAATCGCAGCTTGCGCTGCTGCGCAATCTCACGCTCGGCTGGAGCGCAGGCGACGGCCGCTCGCTGTTTCTGGTCGGCGATCCGCAGCAATCGATCTACGCTTTTCGCAAAGCCGAAGTGCGGCTGTTCCAGCAATTACTGCAAGAGCGCAGGCTCGGCGAATTGCCATTGAATGTGCTGCGGCTCTCGGCCAATTTCCGCAGCGAGCCGGCGGTGGTCGATTGGTTCAATGCCGCATTCGAGCGCATTTTTCCGGACTTTGACGATGCGCTCAGCGGCGCCGTCGCTTACTCGCCGAGTATCGCGGCACGAACCGCAGCGGCAGATGAAACTCAGCCAGCGGCGGTGCGCGTGCATGTCTGGAATAAGGATTGCGCGGCCGATGAGGCGCGTGGCGCTGCACGACTCGCCGCAGCTTATGCGGCGGCTGGCGGCAGTGTGGCGATCCTCGTGCGCGCGCGTTCGCATGTGCGCGCGACGCTCGCCGAACTGCGTGCGCTTGGCGTGCGCGCGGCTTGTCAGGATGTCGATCCACTGGTCGAATTGCCTGCCGTGCGCGATGTGCTCGCCCTTGCCCGTGCGTTGTGGCATCCGGAAGATCGGCTGGCCTGGGCGGTGCTGCTGCGCGCGCCTTTCGTCGGCTTGAGCTGGGCGGACTTGCTCCGCTTGTCGATCGACCGTCGCCGACTGACCTGGCCCGAGCGGCTGATGGCAGCGGATTTATCTGCGCTGTCGGAAGAAGGCTGCGCCAGAGTCAAAACTTTGCTCGATCTGCTCGCTGCGATCAACGCCGACCACGCCCGCGCCAGTCTGCCGGAGCGCGTCGAAATCCTGTGGACAGCACTCGGTGGCCCGGCTTGCGTGGATGCCACTTCACTCGGCGATGTGCGACGTACCTTCGGGCTGCTGCGCGAACATGCCACGCAAGGGCTGGCCGATGCGCGGCGTTTCGAGCGCGCCGTCGCTGAGCTTTATGCAGCTGCCGGCGAAGGTGCGGTACAGGTGATGACGATCCACAAGGCTAAAGGTCTGGAGTTCGATCATGTTGTAATGGTCGGTGCCGGGCGCGCGGCGCGGGCCGAGGACCGGCCGCTGCTGCATCTCACCGAAACGCCGCATGGCCCGCTGCTGGTGCCGAAGCCACCGCGTCATTGGCCGCAGGATGCGCCGCACACGCTCGCCGCGTTGCAGCTTTACAACTTCGCACACGGGCTGCATGCGCGCGTGCGCAGCAGCGAAGGTCTGCGGCTGCTGTATGTCGCCGCGACGCGCGCCAGACGCACGCTGGACATCTGTTTCTGCGCAGACATCGAAGAGAAGACCGGCGCACGCAAACCAAAATCAAACTCTTTCGCCGAGGCGCTGCTGAAAGGCATCGATCGCGCGACGATGATTGCCACGGATGGCGAATCTCCCAGCGAAGATTCCACCATGAATGCGGCCGGTTCGCCGCCGCGCGCGCCGCGTCTGCCGATCGATTTGGTGCTGCCTGACGAAGACGAATCCGCTTATCCGATTTACCTGCCGCAACTGCAACGCAGCCTGCGGCCGAGTGAAGCCGTACTTTCCGCGGCCGACGACAAGCGCGCCGATAGCGATATCTACGCGCAATTGGTCGGCACGCTATTCCATCAGGCGCTGGAAAAAATCAGCCGCGACGGCATCGAACGCTGGCATGCTGGCGCCAGCACACGCGCCAGCGCCCTAGCCGCCGGCTTCCGTCGCCTGAGCCTGCCCGAACCGCAAGTCGAAAACGCCGTGGCGCGCGTGCTCGAACTCGTCGACCGCACGCTGGCCAGCGCAACCGGCCGCTGGATACTCGGCCCGCATGTCTGGGCGAGGAGCGAATATGCGCTCGCCGGATATCGGGACGGCCGCTGGATCAGCGCGTTGCTCGATCGCTGTTTCGAGACCGGCGAAGGCGAGCTTTGGATCGTCGATTACAAGACCTCTGCGCAGCCGATCGCCGTCGATGCGATCGAGCGCTACATCGCGCAAAGTGCGGAAACCTATCGGCCGCAACTGATGCTCTATTCGGAGCTGCTGAAATCGCAGCGGCCGGGGAAGACCGTAGTTGCGGCGCTATATTTTCCGGAAGGCGATCGTTTGCTGCGCTATGAAAACTGATAGTCCACGAGTGCGAAAAGATACGTTTCCTGAAGCGAGTTCGCGCCCGCTCGCAGCAAAAAATCCCCGAGCGAATCAGCGCTTAAACTTTACGCGACAATCATCGACCTGCAGAACCTTGCCGAGTACCGGATTTCATCATGCGGCCCAAGCAGAAAAAAAATCCAGCTAAAAAGCCGGCCAAGGGCTTGGCGGCGTCTCCGATCAATCTGCAGTACGCTTTGGAACTTCACCAGAAAGGCCAGCTCGCAGAAGCCAGGGCGGTTTATGAGCAGGCGCTGGCGTTGCAGCCCAATCATTTTGACGTCCTGCACTGGCTCGGCGTGATTGCGCTGCAAACGAGGGATTATCCGCGTGCGGTCGAGTTGATCGGCAAGGCGATTGAAATCCATCCAGCCAATCCGGCGTTTCACTCCAACCTCGGCGCCGCACTCAAGGAGCTTCGGCAATTCGAGGCGGCGATTGAGAGCTACGACAAGGCCATTACCCTGCGGCCGGATTTAGCCAGCGCTTACTCCAATCGTGGTAACGCACAGGCCGAGTTCGATCAAACGGAAGCGGCGATCGCCAGCTACGACCAAGCCATTGCGATCAATCCGGACTATGCGGAAGCTTATTACAACCGCGGCAATGTGCAAAAAAGAACGCGGCGCTTCGAGGCGGCGATCGCCAGTTACGACAAGGCCATTGCGATCAAGCCGGAGTTCGCCGAAGCCTATTCAAACCGTGGTATTGCCCTGCAGGAACTGAAGCAGTTCGAAGCGGCGATCGCCAGTTACGACAAAGCCATTGCGATCAAGCCGGACTTCGCGGATGCGCACTTCAACCTGGGCAATTCGCAGAAGGAAGCGAATCGGCCGGAGGCAGCGGTTGCCAGTTACGATCGCGCGATTGCGATCAAGCCGGATTTCGTCAGCGCTTGGTCCAATCGCGGCAATGCGCTGCAAATGCTTAGGCAGTTCGACGATGCCATCGTCAGCTACGACCGCGCGATCGCGATCAAACCGGATTTTGTCGAAGCCTGGTCCAATCGCGGCAATGCGCAGAAAGCACTCAAGCAGTCGCAGGCGGCGATCGCCAGCTTTGACCAGGCTATTGCGATCAAACCAGACTTCGCCGATGCGCATTGCAATCGGGGTGTTGTCTTGCAGGAACTCAAACAGCTGGACGCAGCCATCGCCAGCTACGAGAAGGCCATTGCGATCAAGCCGAATTATGTCGAAGCGCATTACAACCGCGGCAACGCGCTACAGCACGTGCCCAGGCTGGATGAAGCGATCGCCAGTTACGACCAGGCGCTCGCCATCCACCCCGACCATGCCGAGGCCAACTTCAATAAAGCTGTATCGCTACTGCTGAAAGGTGATTTCCTGCCTGGTTGGGAACTGTATGAATGGCGCTGGAAGCAGCTGGGTTTTGGACTCAAGCAAAATATTTTCCCGCAGCCGCTCTGGCTCGGCCGCGAATCCCTGCAAGGCAAACGTATCCTGCTGCACCCAGAGCAGGGTCTGGGCGACACCATCCAGTTTTGCCGCTACACAAAAGTGGTGAGCGAAATGGGCGCCACCGTCATGCTGGGCGTGCCCAAGCCGCTGGTCGGCTTGCTGAAAGGACTCGAAGGTGTCAGCCGTTTCGTCGATAACACTCTGGCGCTGCCCGAGTTCGATTATCACTGCCCGTTGATGTCCTTGCCTCTGGCCTGCAAAACCGAACTCCATACTATTCCCGGCCGTCAGGCTTACCTGCGCGCCGATGCGGAAAAAGTTTCTCGATGGCAGCAAATACTGGGCTTGAAAACCAAACCCCGCGCCGGTCTGGTCTGGAGCGGAAACCCTGAACATGTGAATGATGTCAACCGTAGCGTAACGCTGGCGGCACTGATCCCCTATCTGCCCGACACGTTCGAATACCTGAGTCTGCAAAAGGAAATCCGCGAGAGTGATAAAGCCACGCTGACAGCCAATCCACACATCCGGTTTGTCGGCAATGAACTCAAGGACTTCAGCGATACCGCAGCATTATGTGAGCTGATGGATGTGGTCATCAGTGTGGATACCAGTGTGGCGCATCTGAGCGGCGCACTCGGCAAGCGCACCTGGATTCTGCTGCCTTTCAGCCCGGATGCGCGCTGGATGATCGATCGCCGCGATAGCCCCTGGTATCCATCGGTTCGGCTTTACCGGCAGCGCACTTTCGGTGGATGGACGGCGGTACTGGATGAAGTTGCAGCCGATCTGGCAAAGCTGGCGGATTCGCCTTCGCAACGAAACATCATTACAAACTCCTTATCGAATTCATCATTACATTCAGCGCCGAATTCATCATCACAGCAATACGGAATTGACTTTCAGCGCGCTCACGAACTTTATCAAAGAGGTCGGCCGGCTGAAGCGAAGTCTGCCTGCGAACATATTCTCAAAGCACAGCCGAATCACTTCGATGCGCTTCATCTGCTCGGGCTGATTGCGCTACAGGCGCAGGATTATCAAAGTGCAGCCGATCTGATCGGCAAGGCGATAGGAATTCAGCCGGACAATGCCGTTTTCCATTCCAATCTCGGCGCCGCATTACAAGGCCTTGGACAATACGGCGCGGCCATTGTCAGTTACGAAAAGGCCATCGCCATCAAGCCGCAATACGCCGAAGCGTATTCCAATCGCGGCGCGGCACTTCAGGCACTGAAGCAATTGGAAAGTGCTATCGCCAGTTATGACCAGGCGGTTGCCATCAAACCCGATTATGCCGATGCCTGGTTCAATCGGGGCACGGCGCTGCAGGCGATCAATCAGCTGGATGCCGCCATCGCCAGTTATAACAAGGTTGTCGTCATCAAGCCGGACTTTGCACACGCCTATTACAACCGCGGCATCGTGCAGAAACTGCTGGATCGCCCGCAAGCGGCCGTCGCCAGCTACGACCAGGCGATTGCGATCAAGCCGGATTTCGCTGAAGCCTGGTCCAATCGCGGCCTCGCCTTGCATGACCTCAATCAGTTGGAAGCAGCGATTGGCAGCTACGACAAGGCCATTGCCATCAAGCCGGATTTTGCCGATGCCTGGTACAACCGCGGCAACGCCCAGAAGGCGTCAAGGCTGAGCGAAGCTGCGGTTGCCAGTTACGATCAGGCCACGGCGCTGAAGCCGGATTTGACGGAAGCCTGGTCCAATCGCGGCAATGCCTTGCTCGATTTGCATCAGCCCGACGCCGCCATTGCCAGCTACGACCAAGCGATAGCGATCCAGCCTGATTACGCGGAAGCCTATGTGAATCGCGGCAATGCCTTGCAGGTGGTTAGGCAGCTTGACGCTGCGCGCACCAGCTACGACAAGGCTATCGCCATCCGGCCGGATTTTCCGCAAGCGCATTTCAATAAATCCATCGGCCTGTTACTCGGCGGCGATTTCAAGCAGGGTTTGCCGCTGCATGAGTGGCGCTGGCAGTGCCGCAATCTGGCACTGAAGCAGCGGCCTTATCCGCAACCGCTATGGCTGGGCCGCGAATCTCTGCAAGGCAAACGTATCCTGCTGCACAGCGAAGCCGGCTTCGGCGACACGCTCCATTTTTGCCGCTATGCCAGTCTGGTGGCGCGGCTCGGTTCCACAGTGATGCTTGAAGCACCTAAACCTTTGCTCGGTGTGCTGCAGGGGCTCGAAGGCGTCAGCGCTTTTTTTGAAGACGGCGCCGCCCTGCCCGACTTCGACTATCACTGCCCCTTGATGTCCTTGCCGCTGGCATTCAAAACCGAACTGGCCAGTATTCCCGTTAAACAATCTTATCTGCATAGCGATGTCGCCAAAGTCTCCCAATGGCAAGCGAAGCTCGGAGTCAAAACCAAGCCGCGTATCGGTCTGGTGTGGAGTGGAAATTCTGGACACAAGAATGATTTCAATCGCAGCCTGAACCTTGCTTCGATCACTCCTTATCTAGTGGAGTCATTCGAATATGTGAGCCTGCAAAAAGAGCTGAGAGATAACGATAAAGCCACGCTGGCCGCTCACCCGCATATCCGGTTTTTCGGCGATGAGATTGAAGACTTCAGCGACACTGCGGCTTTGTGTGAGTGTATGGATATCGTCATCAGTGTGGATACCAGTGTGGCGCATCTGAGCGGCGCACTTGGCAGGCCGACCTGGATTCTGCTGCCGTTCAGCCCGGATTGGCGCTGGTTTCTGGATCGCAGCGATAGCCCGTGGTATCCATCCGCCCGGCTTTACCGGCAGGAGATCATGGGCGCCTGGAATTCCGTATTGGCAAAAGTCAGCGCCGATCTGATGAGCTTGTCCAGTCAATATCAAGCGGGAAGAACGACGATAGTGTTAACGGAACAACCAGCCAGCATCACAATCGGACAAGCCTTGGCTTTGCATCAAAAAGGCCAATTGGCTCAGGCTGAAAGTGCTTATGAGAAAATCCTGAGCGAGCATCCGGATCGCTTTGATGCACTGCATCTGCTCGGCGTGATTGCCTTTCAGGGCAGGGATTATCCGCGTGCAGTTGAGCTGATCGGCAAGGCGATCGCGCTTCATCCTGGCAACGCCGATTTTTATCGCAACCTCGGTCCTGCACTGCGGGAACTCGGCCGATTCGACGAGGCCGTTGCCAGCTTCGACAAGGCGATCGAGCTTGGTCCGGACCATGCAGACACTCACTATCAGCGAGGAATTACGCTGCATACGTCGCGGCGGTTTGCAGCGGCGATCGACAGTTACGATAAAGCCATTGCGATCAAGCCGGATCACGCGAGCGCACATTCCAATCGCGGCGTTTCGATGTATGAACTCGGAAGGATCGAGGCAGCCATCGCCAGTTACGAGGCCGCCATTGTCATCAAGCCGGATTTCGCAGATGCCTACGCCAATCGCGGCGCGGCACTGCACGGACTCAAGCAGTTCGAGGCAGCGGTGGCCAGCTATCAGAAGGCCATTGCGTTGCGGCCGGAAAACGCGCAAACCCATGTAAATCTGGGCGCCGCGTTAAGAGAGCTCAAGCAGGTGGACGCCGCGATCGCCTGCTGCAAACAGGCTATTGCACTGAAGCCGGACTACGCGGAGGCTTATGCTTACCTCGGCCTTGGATTGCACGAGATCAAACAGTTCGAGGCGGCGATCGACAGTTGCAACAAGGCCATTGCGATCAAGCCCGACTGCGCAGAGGCTTATCTGAACCGCGGCCTTGCATTGAACGAACTCAGACAGTTCGGGCCTGCCACCGATAGCTGCAATCAAGCCATTGCGATCAGGCCCGATTACGCGGAGGCCTACCTGAATCGCGGCCTGCCATTGAACGAACTCAAGCAGTTCGAGGCGGCGATCGCCAGCTACGATATGGCCCTCGCCATCCGGCCGGATTACGCCGAAGCCTACTCCAACAGAGGCATCGTCTGGCAGCAACTGATGCGAATCGACGCTGCCATCGCAGACTACGATAAGGCCATTGCGATCAAACCCGATTGCGCCGCAGCTTATCTGAATAAATCCTTATCACTCCTGCTCAAGGGTGATTTCGGGAATGGCTGGGCGCTTTACGAATGGCGCTGGAAACAGGGCAGCAATGGCCAGTTACCGCGCGCTTTTACGCAGCCTCTCTGGCTCGGTGCCGAATCGCTCAAGGGCAAAACCATTTTGCTACACACCGAACAGGGCTTGGGCGACACCCTTCAGTTTTGCCGCTATGCCGGTTTGCTCAGTCGATCCGGCGCCACGGTTCTATTGGAAGCGCCGAAGGCTCTGACTGGATTGCTGCAAGGCGTCGATGGCATCAGCCGCGTCATCGAAACCGGTGCGGCTTTGCCGGATTTCGACATTCACTGTCCGTTGATGTCCTTGCCGCTGGCATTCAAAACCGAACTCTCCAGTATTCCCGTTGAACAATCTTATCTTCACAGCGATGCGGCCAAAGTCTCTCAATGGAAAGAGAGGCTCGGAATCAAAAACAAGCCGCGCATCGGTCTCGTGTGGAGTGGTATTCAAGGTCACAAGAATGACCATAACCGAAGTCTGGCACTGGCTTCGATTACTCCTTATCTGCCGGACACGTTTGAGTATGTAAGCCTGCAAAAAGAAATCCGCGAGAGTGATAAAGCCACGCTGACGGCGCATCCGTATATCCGGTTTTTCGGCGATCAGATTGGAGACTTCAGCGATACTGCAGCCTTGTGCGATCTGATGGATGTCGTCATCAGCGTAGATACCAGTGTCGCCCATCTGAGCGGTGCGCTCGGCAAGCCGACCTGGATTTTGCTGCCGTTCAATCCGGATTGGCGCTGGCTACTGGATCGCAGTGATAGCCCGTGGTATCCGTCGGTTCGGCTTTACCGGCAAACGACTATCGGTGACTGGGCCAGCGTATTGACCCAGGTCAAAGCCGATCTGGTGGAGCGCTTTAATCCGCCTCCAGCAAAATCAATCGCTGGAGAACCTTCTGCAGAAACCGCTCGAACCGGTTTCGAGCAAGCCGCGGAGCTTCATCAAAAAGGGCATTTGGCGCAGGCCAGGGCAGCCTTTGAAGAAATACTGAAACAACAACCACAACACTTCGATTCATGGCATCGACTCGGGATCATCGCGCTGCAAACCGGCGATCATCAACATGCCGTCGAGCTGATCGGCAAGGCGATTGAAATCCATCCTGGCAATGCGGATTTTCACTCCAATCTCGGCGCCGCATTGCAGGGTCTCAAGCAGTTTTCAGCAGCCAGCGCGAGCTGCGACAAGGCGATTGCGATCAAGCCTGACTTCGCGGATGCACACTACAACAAGGGCTTGGCATTACAAGAACTCGGGCAGTTTGAAGCGGCGCTGGCGAGCTACGACAAAGCCATCATCAGCAGACCGAACGCTGCGGAAGCCTATTGCGCCCGCGGCGTCGTGCAAAAAAAACTGGGTCGGCTGGAGGCCGCTGTCGCCAGCTACGATAAGGCCATCGCCATCCGGCCCAATTACGCGGAGGCCTGGTTCAACCGTGGCATCGCGCTGAAAGATTGCAACCAGTTCGACGCGGCCATCGCTAGCTACGACCAGGCGCTGGCGATTAGGCCGAATTATGCGGAGGCTTATTCCAATCGCGGCAACGCGCTACAACTGCAGACCCAGCTCGACACAGCCATCGCCAACTATGACCAGGCGCTTGCGATAAGGCCAGACTTCGCAGACGCCCTCTACAATAAATCGACTGCATCGTTGATGAAGGGAGATTTCGATCAGGGCTGGGCGCTCTATGAATGGCGCTGGAAGTGCGAGGGTCTGGGGCTGAAATCCCGCGCTCTCCCGCAACCGCTCTGGCTGGGCCAGGAGTCGCTGCAGGGAAAGCGCATCCTGCTCCACAGCGAGCAGGGATTTGGCGACACTCTTCAGTTTTGCCGTTATGCAAAATTGGTGAGCAGCTTGGGCGCCGCGGTGATTCTGAGTGTGCCCAAATCACTGCTGGGCGTGCTGCAAGGACTCGAAGGCGTGAGTGCTCTGGTTGATAGCCTTTCAGCCTTGCCGGAGTTTGATACCCACTGCCCGTTACTGTCGCTACCGCTGGCATTTCGCACTCGCTTGGAAAGTATTCCTGGCGGTGAGGCTTATCTTCATGCTGAAGCCGGCAAAGTCGCTCATTGGAGCCAAGTGCTCGGCACCCAAACCCGGCCGCGTATCGGTCTGGTGTGGAGTGGAAACATCTCACATGGCAACGACGCCAATCGAAGTATCGCTTTGTCGGCACTGATGCCTTATCTTCCAGACTCCTTTGAATACGTGAGTCTGCAAAAGGAGATCCGCGAGCGTGATAAAGCCACGCTCGCCGCTCACCCGCATATCCGGGTTTTCAGCGATCAGATTGAGGATTTCAGCGACACCGCGGCCTTGTGCGAGTTGATGGATCAGGTGGTCAGCGTCGATACCAGCGTGGCGCATCTCAACGGTGCCTTGGGAAAACAGACCCGGATACTGTTGCCGTTTTGTCCAGACTGGCGCTGGCTACTCGATCGCAGCGACAGCCCGTGGTATCCGACGGTTCGGCTTTACCGGCAGCATGCCATCGGTGACTGGGCCAGCGCATTAGGTGAGGTCAAGGCCGATCTCGA
>CAJCJH010000008.1 GCA_903970615.1 Rhodospirillales bacterium | reverse complement strand
GACCCGCCGCTGGCGCTGGCGCGCGCGCGGCTCTGCCATGATGCCCTCATCGGCGCCAGTTGCGGGCCGAGCTTGCAGCGCGGCATTGACGCCGTGGCGAACGGCGCCAACTACATTGCCTTCGGCCGATTTTTTGCATCGAATACCAAGCCCGACGCGCCGCAGGCCGCGCTAGAATTACTGGTGCAAGCGCGCGCACATTTCAATCATCTGCGAATACCGATTTGTGCGATCGGCGGCGTCACGCCGGCAACGGCAGTCGGGCTGATCGCCGCGGGTGCTGATCTGGTTGCGGCCGTCGAAGGCGTTTTCGGCGATCTGCGGCCCGGCGCGATCACCGCGGCGGCGCGCGCTTACGCCGAGCTGTTCGAATCACCCGATATTCGTTATTGAATCGCCACAACGCCCAACCAGAACGCCAACCATGAAGAGCCAGCCATGAATCGTGTCGATCCTGTTGCATCCGCCGCGACGCGCTCCGAGCAGCTCTTCGCGCGCGCGCAGGCGACGATTCCGGGTGGTGTCAATTCACCGGTGCGAGCGTTTCGGAGCGTCGGTGGCACGCCGCGTTTCATCGTCAGCGCCGATGGCGCCTGGCTGCACGATGCCGATGGCAAGGCGTACATCGACTATGTCGGTTCCTGGGGTCCGATGATTCTCGGGCATCAATATCCCGCGGTGCGCGAGGCGATTCTTGCGCAGGCGCAGATCGGCGTGAGCTACGGCGCGCCGACCGAAGCCGAAGTCGAAATGGCCGAGCTGCTTTGTGCGCGCGTACCGGGATTGGAGCAAGTGCGGCTGTGCAACAGCGGCACCGAGGCGACGATGTCGGCGCTGCGGCTGGCACGCGGCGCGACCAGCCGCGACATGATTCTCAAATTCGAGGGCTGCTATCACGGCCACGGCGATGCGCTGCTGGTGAAAGCCGGCTCGGGCGCGCTCACGTTCGGCGTGCCGACCTCGCCCGGCGTGCCGGCCGAATTCGCCAAGCTCACGCTGACCGCAACCTATAACGATCTCGAATCGGTGCAAGCATTATTCGCCGCCAACGCCGGCAAGATCGGCGCGGTGATCGTCGAGCCGATTGCCGGCAACATGAACTGCATTCCACCCGCACCGGGCTTTCTCGAAGGTCTGCGCGCGATCTGCGACGCAACCGGCGCGGTGCTGATTTTCGACGAGGTGATGACCGGCTTTCGCGTGCATCCACGCGGCGCGTCGGGCTTGTATGGCATTACCGCCGATCTGGTGACGCTCGGCAAGATCATCGGCGGCGGCCTGCCGGTCGGCGCGTTCGGCGGCAAGCGCGAACTGATGCAGAAACTGGCACCGGTCGGGCCGGTGTATCAAGCAGGCACTTTATCCGGCAATCCGCTGGCGATGGCGGCGGGCTTGGCGATTCTGAAGGCGCTCGCCGACAGCTCGATTTACTCCAAGCTGGAAGCCAGCACGCGCGCAATACTCGAAGGCCTGCGCGCCGCGGCAGCCAGTGCTGGAGTACCGTTCACCACCGCACAAGTCGGCAGCATGTTCGGCCTGTTTTTCACCGAGCGTGCGGCGATCGAAAGCTATGCGCAGGTCACCGCCTGCAATGTCGGCGCCTTCAATAAATTCTTTCACGCGATGCTCGATCGCGGGGTTTATCTGGCGCCTTCCGCGTTCGAAGCCGGCTTTGTTTCCGCTGCGCATGGCACGCGCGAAATCGAGGCCACACTCGCGGCTGCGCAGGCCGCGTTTGCCGAAGTCGCGCGCGCCTGAAGCCCCGCATGAGCCTGGAAACGCCAGTCGGTAACCGCGAAAGCTCGCTGGTGAAATCGCTGCGTGCGCGCCTCAATAAGGGCGACTCCTGGCTGACTTACGATCTCGGCCGTCTGTTCAGCGCCGACAAGCTGCGCGAAGACGCGATCGATCAACTCGAAGAACGGCTGCTGCTGGCGGATGCCGGGGTCGATGCGACCAACTGGCTCACCGAACGGCTCGGCTACGACCTGCGCGCAGGCCGCATCAAAACCGAAGTCCAGCTGCGCGCCGCCTTGCGCAAGGCGCTGCTCGATCTGCTGCTGCCGGTGGCGAAGCCGCTGGATTTTCCCGCGTACATCAAGCCGTATGTAATGTTCGTTGCCGGCGTCAATGGCGTCGGCAAAACCACCACCATCGGCAAGCTCGCCACGCGCCTCAAGCGCGATGGCAAGACTGTGATGATCGCTGCGGGCGATACCTTTCGCGCGGCCGCGGTCGAGCAGCTCGAAACTTGGGCGACGCGCGCCGGCGTGCCGCTGATTTCGCAGGGCGCGGGCGCAGATTCGGCCTCGGTGATTTACGATGCGGTCAGCGCCGCCAAAGCGCGCGGCGCCGACGTGCTGATCGCGGATACCGCCGGCCGTCTGCATACGCAGATTCATCTGATGGACGAACTGCGCAAGATCAAGCGCGTGGTGCAGAAGCTGGACCCGTTCGCGCCGCATGAAGTGATGCTGGTGGTGGATGCAACCACCGGCCAGAATGCGCTGAATCAGGCGCTGCAATTCCATGAAGCGATCGGCCTCACCGGTGTGACCTTGACCAAGCTCGACGGCTCTGCCAAGGGCGGAGTGCTGCTGGCGATCGCGCGACGGCTGGCGCTGCCGGTGCGTTTCATCGGCCTCGGCGAAGGCATCGACGATCTGGCGCCATTCGATGCGGTGAACTTTGTCGATGCGCTGGTTGGGGACGACGCATGACTTCGCAAATCCCGCATTCGCGCTGTGGCATTCCGCGAAATGTCGGTGCGCGGTTTCAGCGTCCGCTCGCAGCTGTTTTCAGCAGGATCGCCTGACATGGCGGACGTGGTTTTTTTCCATCGCGTCACCCAGCGCTACTACAAGGGTCCGCAGATTCTGCGCGAAGCCAGCTTCCGGCTCGGCGAGGGCGAAATGATGTTCCTGACCGGCGCTTCCGGTTCCGGCAAGAGCACCCTGCTGCGGCTGATCGGCTCGTTGACGCGCCCGCAGACCGGCCAGATCGCAGTGCTAAGTCAAAACATCAGCCAGCTTCGGCGCTCCGAGATTCCAGCGTTCCGGCGGCAGATCGGCATCATTTTCCAGAACCCCTCGCTGCTGGCTGAACGCACCGTGTTCGACAACGTCGCGCTACCGCTGGTGATCCGCGGCCACAGCGGCGCCGACATCGGCCGTCGTGTGCGCGGCGCGCTCGACGCGGTCGGCTTGCTGAACAAGGAAAAGGCTTTCCCGATCACGCTTTCCGGAGGCGAACAGCAGCGTGCCGGCATTGCCCGCGCGGTGGTCGCCACACCGAAGCTGCTGCTGGCCGACGAGCCGACCGGCAACCTCGATCCGGAGATGGCGCGCGAAGTCATGCAGCTGTTCATGCGTTTCAACCAGATCGGCGTGAGCGTGCTGGTGGCGACGCATGCGCTCGGCTTGATCCGGCATCTGCCGTATCGCATCGCGCATCTGGAAAACGGCCGCATCGATATTCAATCCGCAGACGACGCGGCCGCACCGGCGATCGCGGAGAAGCTGATTTGAGCGCAGCTAAAAACACGGTTTCGGCGCGCGCAACGAAGGCGCCATCGTGGTGGTCGCGCGTGTTGCAGGATCACAGTCGCGCGATCAGCGGCAGCTTCACCCAGCTGGTCCAGAAGCCGATCGCAACGCTGCTGACCGCGTTCGTCATCGGCCTGACGCTGGCGCTGCCGGCCGGGCTCGACACCGTGCTGCGCAATCTCGATATCGTCGGCGACAGCCTGCAAGGCTCGCTACGCGCCTCGCTGTTTCTGAAGGATTCCGTAACCCCCGAGCAGGCGCAGGATTTGAACCGGGTGCTCGGCAAGCGTCCCGGCGTGGCGAGTTCGCGGCTGATTACGCGCGAGCAGGCGCTGCAGGAATTCAAGGAACATTCCGGCTTTGGCGAAGCGCTCGATCTGCTCAAGGACAACCCCTTGCCGGCGACGATAGTGGTGACGCCTGACCATCATGCGCCGGAAGCGCAGACCGATGCGCTGATGAAGGAACTGGTGAAACTGCCCGAAGTGGAACAAGCACAGCTCGACGAAAAATGGCTGCAACGGCTTTACGCCATTCTCGATCTGGTGCAGCAGGCCGTCGCCGTGGTGGCGGCAGCGCTCGGGCTGGCGGTCATCATCGTCATCGGCAATACGATCCGGCTCGATATCGAAAGTCATCGCGAGGAAATCAGCGTGATGAAACTGATCGGCGCGCCGGACAGCTTCATCCGTCGGCCATTCCTTTACACCGGCCTCGGCTATGGGCTGATCGGCGCGGTGCTGGCCTGCGCGATGGTCGCTGGAGTGGCGCTACTGCTGGCGTCGCCAGCGCATCAACTGGCCGATCTTTACGATGCCGCGCCAGCCCTGCATGGCTTGGCGCCGCAGGCCGTCGGCGGCGTTTTCGGCGCCGGTCTGGTGCTCGGCTGGCTCGGCGCCTATTGGGCGGTGTCGCGGCATTTGCACTTGATCCAGCCGACCTGAAAAATCGTGTTGATGATGCCGCGAAACGTCAGGCCCGGCGACCGGATTTCCATCCGCAAAACCCGAGTTTCGGCGAACTTTCAGCCCATTTAGCACTCCAATTTGCCGAGTGCTAAACTGCTCGCCAGAGGTGATTCCAGTGACTTCAAATACGCTCGCTTTACGTTCCATCCGCATGCCAGTGCCGCTCGCAGGCAGTGTCGATGCCTACATGCAATCGGTCGGCAGGATTCCGCTGCTGACGCCAGCCGAAGAAACCGACCTGGCGAAGCGGCTGCACGACGACGGCGACCTCGGCGCGGCACGCCAGCTGGTGCTGTCCAATCTGCGCTTCGTCGTGCATATCGCGCGCGGTTATCAAGGTTATGGCTTGCAGTTGGCGGATCTGATTCAGGAAGGCAACATCGGCCTGATGAAAGCGGTCAAGCGCTTCGATCCCGAAGTCGGCGTGCGACTAATTTCGTTCGCCGTGCATTGGATCAAGGCCGAGATTCACGAATTCATTTTGAAGAACTGGCGCATCGTCAAGATCGCCACGACCAAGGCGCAGCGCAAACTGTTCTTCAATCTGCGCAAATCGAAAACGCATCTCGGCTGGATGAACCAGAGCGAAGTCGAAGCCGTGGCGCGCGATTTGAAAGTCAAGCCCGAAGAAGTGATGCAGATGGAAGCGCGGCTTGGTGGCCACGATGTTTCGTTCAACGCCGCACCTGCGGAAGGTGACGATTCGGCGTATGGCCCGGAAGATTATCTGGCCGACTCGCACGACGAAGTTGCAGCGATCGAGCAGCACGAATGGCAGGATTTGCGCGAAACCCGCATGCACGACGCGCTGCACCAGCTGGATGCGCGCTCGCAGGACATCCTGCGGCGGCGCTGGCTCGGCGGCGACAACAGCAAGAGCGGCCTGCAGGAGCTGGGCGATGAGTACGGTGTATCGGCCGAACGCATCCGACAGATCGAAGCGGCGGCGATGAAGAAAATCCGCAAGGCGATCGAGCAGGAAGATGAGGTTGCGGCTTAGGCTTGCATCGTTCGACTGAAATTCAACTGACAGTAAAAAGCCCGGCAATGCCGGGCTTTTTTGTTGCGACGATTTTCACTTTCACCAAGATGATCTTCATCAAGCAAACTCAAAACAGCAAAGCCAGAACCCAGATGACGATGCCGCCCGCAGCCGACACGGCGGCGAGTCCAAACAGCCAGCGTCGCCGCGTGAGCGCGGTGATCGACGCGGCCGAGATGGCGATCTGAATCAGTGTCATTGCCAGTGCCAGGCGCTCGTGCGGATGCAGCGCATGCTCGGCCTGGGTATTGGATTTCTCCGCCGCCTGATCGAAGGATTCGGCCTTCTGCCTGATCGTCTGCTTCTCATCGGCGTAACGCTGCAAGCGTTCTTTCATCACAGCAATGCGTGCAGAGTCGCTGGTGTTGTCCAGCTGGCCTTCGGTGATCTGCTCCTTGATGACCTTGGCCTGATAGAACGACCATTGATCCGCCGCCAATGCGCGATTCAGCACCGCATCGTTCTTGTAATAAAGCGCCTCGTTCTGCGTGTGGCCGCCCTGGTAGCTGATGATCGCGCCGAGCGTCGCCAGAATCGCGGTGAAAATCGCAATCTGCTGGCTCAAGGCAACGCCGTGACTGGCCTCGTGTTCGACATGCTGCTCGTGCGGGTTCGGCACTTCGTATTCTTCGCTCATCGATTTCCCCAATCGCAGCGGATTCAGCGCAGATAGTGATCGACGAACAACAGCATGAAAATGCCCATCAGATAAATGATCGAGAAGCCGAAGGTGCGCATCGCCAAGCCGGGACGCGGCACCCATTTGAGACGCACGGCGTAATAGAAAAACACCGCACCCAGCGCCAGCGCGCCGACCAGATATAAAAATCCGCTCATGCCGAACACGAACGGCAGGGTGCTCACCGCCAATAGCAGCGCGGTGTACAGCAGCACTTGCAGGCGCGTGTACTCCAGCCCGTGCGTGACCGGCAGCATCGGGATGCCGGCCTGCGCGTATTCCTTGTGACGCTCGATCGCCAGCGCCCAGAAATGCGGCGGCGTCCAGGTGAAGATAATCAGGAACAGCAGCAGCGAGTGCGGATCGAGCGTGCCGGTCACCGCGATCCAGCCGAGCACCGGCGGCGCCGCACCCGCGGCACCGCCGATGACGATGTTCTGCGGCGTCGCGCGCTTCAAGTACATCGTATAAATGCCGGCGTAACCGATCAGCGTAGTCAGAGTCAGCCAAGCGGTCAGCGGGTTGACGTAAAACCACAGCACCGCGAAACCGGCGGCGCCGATGCACAGCGTAAACACGATCGACTCGCTCACCGAGAGCGCACCGGTCACCAGCGGCCGGCCGCAGGTGCGTGCCATGCGCGCATCGATACCGCGATCGATCAACTGATTCACCGCGGCGGCAGCGGCGGCCTGCAGCGCAATGCCAAGCGTGCCGAACACCAGCTTGTCGAGCGGCGGCAAACCCGGCACCGCGAGGAACATGCCGACGATCGCGGTGAACACGATCAGCATCACCACGCGCGGCTTGCACAGCTCGTAATACTCGTGGATACGACGCCGCAGTCCGATCGGCATAAAGCCAAGCTCAGCGTGGGTCGAGGTATTCAAGGGCAAACTCATCGGGCGTCGATTTTAACCTGAGCCGCGTTGATCAACGCATGGCGCCAAGAATCCCGCCAGACGACATGATTTACCGCCAGCATCGTCAGCAACAACAGCGCCGCACCCGCGTTGTGCATATCCGCCAGCCACAGCGGCAGATGCATCTCGATCAAGCCAATGCCGATCAGCAATTGCAGCATGAGGGCCGCGAGCAGCGCAAAGCCGAGCCGACGCCAGACCGGTAATCCGCGTTGCGCGAGCAGCCGCAGTACCAGCGCGCCGAGCATCAGGCTGACCAGCAAGGCGCCATACCGATGCACCAGATGCACGGTCGCGCGCGCGGCGACATCGAGAATGCCGTATTCGTAATTCAACCGGCTGCCGTGCCACAGCGTGAACGCGCGCGACAACGCCGTCGCCGGGGTGAAATGGCCGAGGCAGGTCGGAAAATCCGGGCAGGCCAGCGCGGCGTAATTGGTGCTGGTCCAGCCGCCGAGAAAAATCTGCATCGTCAGCATCAACAAGCCGATGATCGCCAGTAGACGCAAATCCAGTGGCGATTTCCGGGCTTCGATTTCGGGCTGCCGATCCTGCGCTTGCAGCGCGAACCAGACCTGCCGCTCGGAACGCGGTTCGCGCCGCGACGTGGCTTGTGGACGATCGAGCTTGGATGCTGATAACGCACGCAACCGGCCAAAGCTGCCGAGCCACATCCACCACAGCAGCGAGAGCGTGGTCAGCCCCAGCAGCAGATGCGTGGTGACGATCAGCGGATTCACTTTCATCGTCACCGTCAAGGCGCCGAACACAATTTGCGCGATCACCACCAGGACGACTGCGCTGGCCAATGCACGCGGCAACCTTGGATTTCTCCAAGCCCACACCGCGAGTGCTGCAATCAGCACGCCGACGATGCCTGCAAGATAGCGATGGATCATCTCCTTCCAGGCTTTCGGCGCTTCGAGCGGACGCTGCGGAAACGCGGCCTGCGCCTGATCAATTGCATGCGCAGCCTGCGGCACCGCGAGCTGCCCGTAACAGCCCGGCCAATCCGGACAGCCTAAGCCCGCGTCGGACAATCGCACGAAGGCGCCGAGCACGACGAGCGCGTAGCACAGCACCACGGTGAGCAGGTTGAGACGATAAAACCAGAACATGGAATCAGCGGCGGACATTACGAAGTTGCGAAGATGCAGCGCCTTGCAACGATGGTTTATTTTACCGCGAAGCAGCGATGACCGATGCGCGAAACGAAGCCCGCAATCCGTTATAAAACGCGGCGCCTTCTTCGCTCCGAAAAAACCGCGCATGAACTTAAATGGTCATTAACACTCGGAGTTGCGTGCATTCGCACACGATTCGGAGTTACGCGACAAATGAAAACCAGAAATTTGATGACGCTGCGCAAACTGCTGCTGATCGGCGCCACCGGAGCGGGTCTGTCGACTTCGGCCGCCTTCGCGCAACAGCCAGGCCCGACGTCGGCTGGTCCTTCGACAGCCAATGGCGGCGCCTTGACTTCCTGCGCCTCGGATGGCGGCCTGACGGTGGATTGCAAACCGTCGAACCAGATGAAGACCACACCCGTTGCGAAACCGAACATCCACAAAAAGACTAGCCCCGGCTCCTACGGCGACAATGGAAACCACGGCAACGATGGCGGCCCCGGCAGCGGTGCGCCTGGCGGCAGCGGCATCAGCGACCAGTAGAACGCAACTTGAACCTGGTCCTTACGCGTTCATTCCTGGACTGATTGACGAGTACGGAGTAGCGACGCCTGAACTCCGGAGATGCGCCAACGAAGCCGCGTTTCAGTTTCGGTTGATGATTTTTTTGTGATGCTGTCTTGATGCGAGACCCTGCGGCGACTGATCTGCGCGGGGAAGCTTCGTCATCCATCATCAACTTTTTTACGAATGCTTCACAGCGACCCAGAGTCGGGTTTCAGCGTGCGTTGCTGAAGTTTGTTTCAACGATCATCAGCCGATGGTCGAAAGCTGCATCAGCTTGTGCAGATCGCCATACGGCCCCTTCGGGTCGATCTCGCCGGCATAGATCATGAACCAGTTGCCGAGCGGGTCGACCGCGTAGATAGCAGTAGAATCAGGTGACTGGAAGAAATCGCTGGCACGCGCACCAACCGAACCCGTATCGGCAAAGACCCGCAGATCGGCGTGATCTTTTGCCAATTCGCCTTGCAGTTTCCGGGCGGAGTCGATGTCGGGCGCAATGTAAACGCGCTGCGCACGCTGCAAATCCTTGCCCAACGCCAGCCGAATCTGACGGAACATCACCAGGCGTTTGCGGCAGTCGTCATTGCATTCGGACGAGCCGATGTAGATCAGGCTCCATTTGTTTTGCAGCGCATCAGCCGCAACTTTGTTGCCCGCAACATCGATCAGCGACAACACCGGCAGCGGCCGCGCCGGCGTTACCAGTTGGCCATAGTTGGTGAACGAAGCCGGATGCCATTGCGGCAGGAAGCGGAAATAAATCCACGCGGTGACGAAAGGCAGCAGGAACAGCGCGGCCAGAATCAGGAAAGTGCGGCGATTGCGCGGCGCGTTTGCGATCATGATTTGCGTTTGAAATTGAGCCTGATGAAAAAGCCGAACAGCGTCGCGGCAAAGGCGAACCATTGTGCGGCATAACCGTAGTGACGGCCCGGCGGCATCTCGGCCGGCAGTGCGCGCCAGTCGCGCGCGAAACCGCCGGGCGCATCGGGCGATAGCAGCAATTCACCGGCGACGACACGGCCGCCATAAATGCAGTTCAAGTCTTCGATGGTCGGATATTCGACCAGACGCGGCCATGTTTTCATTGCGGCATTCGATGTCGATTCGCAGTCGCCGTGACCGAGCCTCATCGCCGGCTCCGGCAGTACGCGCCACAATCCTCGCAACTCAATAGTGCCAGCAGGCGCAGGCATAGTTGGCAGATCGCTGCGCGCGCCGGTCTGCTGAATCCAGCCGCGATTGACGATCAGCAGAGCGCCATCGGCAAGTTTCAGCGGCGTCCAGACATCGTAGCCAACGCGGCCGTTCAGTACTTGTCCATCGAGCAACAGTTGATGCTCAGCGACGTACTCACCCGCAACCTGCGCCGCCTGCGGTTGCGCGCGGGCAAGTGCTGCGGAGGCTGAATTCAAGCGCAAGGGCGCGGCGTGTTGGGCGGCATCGTATTGCGCGAGCAACTGCTGCTTTTGCTCGCCGCGCGAGATCTGCCAGAAGCCCGCCGTCATCAGCAAGGCACAGCCGGCGGCGGTGCCGAATATCGACCAAAGTGGCGGGCGAAACGTCCAGTCCATTGCCGTGCTCAAGCCTGCACGACGCGACGGTATCTTAGTGCGAGCGCTGTCTTTAACATGGCAGCACCCTATACGATCTCGCCTCCATGATTCCGAAACTCATCATCGTCGCGCTACTGCTGGCCATCGTGGTGTCGCTGTTCTCGGGGCTGGCATTCCTGCTGCGCGATTCGAGTTCGAGCCGTCGCACAGTATGGGCGCTGACGGTGCGCGTCGGCCTGTCGATCACGCTGGTGCTGTTCCTGCTGCTGTCGCTTCACATGGGCTGGATCAAACCGCACGGGCTGAGTCCATAGCGAAACGAAGCTTGGCGGACGGGCTCGGCAGCGAGGCACAGTAAGTACCGCCTTGAGTTGGGAGGTATTGTAAAAGCCGCCGCGGTAGCGCCGAGAATGGCGACACCGCGTGCTTAGACGACAGGCTTCGTCTCTCGATCGTCGATCAAAGAATGTAAACGAAGATAAACAAGCCGACCCAGACTACATCGACGAAGTGCCAGTACCAGGCCACGCCTTCAAATCCAAAATGGCTTTCCGGCTTGAAGTGCCCAAACAACAAGCGACCGGTGATGGAGATCATCATGATGGTGCCGAGCGTGACGTGCAGACCGTGAAAGCCGGTGAGCATGAAGAAGGTCGAACCGTAAACGCCGGAGCCAAGCGTGAGGTTCAGTTCCTTGTAGGCTTCCATGTATTCGGTGGCCTGGCAGTAGAGGAACGTCGATCCCAGCGCGATGGTTGCCAGCATCCACAGAACGCAGGCGCGACGATGCGCGGCCTTGAGCGCGTGGTGCGCCATCGTAATGGTGACGCTGCTGGTCAACAGCAGGCACGTGTTTACCAGCGGCAGCTTCCACGGCGAAACTGTTTCAAAGGTGCCGCCGACATGGCCGGGACCATTGCTGGGCCAGGATGGATCGAAATGCGGCCACAGCACTGAGTTGGTGATGATGCCCTTCTCGCCTTCGCCGCCGAGCCAGCCGATCGCCAGCGTGCGTGCGTAAAACAAGGCGCCGAAGAATGCGGCGAAGAACATCACTTCGGAAAAAATGAACCAGCTCATGCCCCAGCGATAAGTGCGGCTGACCATGTCGTTGTAGAGGCCGCGCTCGCTCTCCAGCGCAACGCCGCGGAACCAGCTGAAGATGATGAACAGCGCCAGCGCAACGCCAGCGGTGATCAAGGCCGTGGTCGGAATCGCGCGGTCTTCGAGATAGCCGGACACGCCGTAAACCGTGAGGATCAAGGCGACCGTCAGGCCGAATGGCCAGACGCTCGGCGCCGGAACGAAATAACGGCTCAGATTGGGTGTGGCGTGCGCGTCGCTGGCCATGGCTTGATCCTCGAATTCTTCAAGTTTTACGGTTAAAAATCAGGACTTGGGTTTGCTGACACTTTGCGCCAGCTGGGTGACATCGAAAAATGTATACGAAAGCGTGACCATGTTCACATCGCGCGGCAGGTCAGGGTCCAGCATGAAGCGCACCGGCATCTGCTTTTCCTCGTTCGCCGCGAACGGTTGCTGCGTGAAGCAGAAGCACTCGGTCTTGTGCAGATGCCTGGCAGCGCTCCACGGCACCACGCTCGGCACAGCTTGGCCGACGACTGCATTATCTTCCTCATTTTTCGCGGTGAACATCACCGTATACAGCTTGCCCGGATGCACCTTGATCTGTGCCTGATTCGCCGCAAAGCTCCAGACTCGGCCACCGTTGACAGTCGTCAAAAACTGCACGGTGACTTCACGGCTGTCGTCTTCATGCTCCTGCACGTTGGACGACACCAGCATGCCCTTATCCTTGCCGTTGAGATTGGTTAACTGGCACAGCGCGTTGTACATCGGCACCAGCGCAAATCCAAAACCGAACATGCCGGCGACCACCAGCAACAACTTGGCCGTGGTGTAGCGTCGTGTCCGACGATCGCTGTTCTGTTCGGGGCTTTCGGGTTCAGCCGCCACGGTGGCTCACCGCGTAGAAGAAGGCGACATAAAAACCGAGCGCGGCGAGTGCGAGCAGCAACGCAGTCCGCAGGTTGCGCCGCGCTGACGGCGGCTTGCCCGCCGTTTGACGCGACTGATTCGGCTGCGGCTCATTCACTGGCCCGCTCAAATCCGACCTTGAATTCCGGACGACGACGATCAATGCGCCGCAGCGGCCACGGCATCGCCATGCACCGGCATGCCATCGTCACCGACCAGCGGCTGATCTTCAAACGTGTGATACGGCGCCGGGCTGGGCACTGACCATTCCAGACCGGTCGCACCTTCCCAGACCTGATTCGACACGTTGCGCGTGCGGCCGAACCAGCCATAGCAGCAGGCCAGCACGTTGAAGATGAAGATGAACTGGCTGACGAAGAAACCGAATGCACCGACGGTCGACACCATGTTGAAATCGGTGAACTGCACCGCGTAATCCGGAATGCGGCGCGGCATCCCGGCCAGTCCGAGGAAGTGCTGCGGGAAGAACGTCACGTTGATGAAGATCGACGACAGCCAGAAATGCCATTTGCCGGCGGTTTCGTTGTACATGCGGCCGGTCCATTTCGGAATCCAGTAATAGATCGCCGCGATGATCGAGAACACCGCGCCCGGCACCAATACGTAGTGGAAATGCGCGACCACGAAGTAGGTGTTGTGGTACTGGAAATCAACCGGTGCCAACGCGAGGCTCAAGCCTGAAAAGCCGCCGATCGAGAACAGGAACACGAACGCGATGGCGAACAGCATCGGCGTTTCGTAGGTCATCGAGCCGCCCCACATCGTCGCGATCCAGTTGAACACTTTCACGCCGGTCGGCACCGCGATCAGCATGGTCGAGAACATGAAGAACAGTTCGCCGGCGAGCGGAATGCCGACCGTGAACATGTGATGCGCCCAGACGATGAAGCTCAGGAACGCGATCGACGCGACGGCGTACACCATCGACGCATAACCAAACAGCGGCTTACGCGCGAAGGTCGGGATGATCGAGGAGATGATTCCGAACGCCGGCAGGATCATGATGTAAACCTCGGGATGGCCGAAGAACCAGAAGATGTGTTCGAACATCACCGGATCGCCGCCGCCGGCCGCGTTGAAGAAGCTGGTGCCGAAATATTTATCGGTGAGCAGCATCGTTACTGCACCCGCGAGTACCGGCATCACTGCGATCAGCAGGTACGCCGTAATCAGCCAGGTCCACACGAACAGCGGCATTTTCAGCAGCGTCATGCCGGGCGCGCGCATGTTGAGGATGGTGACGACGATGTTGATCGCGCCAGTGATCGACGAAATGCCCATCAGGTGGATGGCGAAGATCAGGATCGGAAACGAGTTGCCGGTTTGCAAAACGAGCGGCGGATAAATCGTCCAGCCGCCAGCCGGTGCGCCGCCGGGCAGGAAGAACGTGGAAAGCAGCATGGTGAAGGCGAACGGCAATAGCCAGAAACCCCAGTTGTTGACGCGCGGCAACGCCAGATCCGAGCAGCCGATCATCATCGGCACCATCCAGTTGGCGAGGCCAACGAAGCCCGGCATGACGCCGCCGAAAATCATCACCAGCGCATGCATCGTGGTGAACTGGTTGAACAGTTCCGGATCGACGAATTGCAAGCCCGGCTGGAACAGTTCCGCGCGGATCACCAGCGACATCAAACCGCCGATGAAGAACATCGTGAACGAGAAGAACAGGTACAGCGTTCCCAGGTCCTTGTGATTGGTGGTCTTGATCCAGCGCATGATGCCCTTGTCCGGACCATGCGCGTGGTCGTCGTGGCCGTGGGCGTCGTCGTGAGCGTGTTCGTGTGCCATGAGTGAATCCTCGAACCGGAATTGAACCTTGAGCAGCGGTATGAATGACGGGTGTGATGCGAATTGAAGGGACGGCTATTTACCGCGCAATGCGGCGACCTGATCGGCCTGCACTTCGCCGGCGCTATTGCCCCAGGAATTGCGTTCGTAGGTGGCGACGGCCGCAATCTCGTCATCGCTCAGCATCGGTGCAAACGGCGGCATCGCGTTCTTGCCTTTGAGGATTTGCGAGATGTGGCCAGCCGCCGGACCAGTGACGATTTTATCGCCGACCAGCGATGGAAATGTCGGCGGCAAACCTTGACCGGTAGCTTGATGGCAGGCGACACAGCGGGCGCCGTAAACCGTGGCGCCGGCCTTGATCAAATCGTCCTTGCTCTTTTTTGCGCCAGCAACCGACGTGGCCGCAGCCACCTGGGACACCGCCGGCGGCGGCGTGGGCGCGGCCGGCGCAGGAGCAGCAGGCGCAGTTGCTGCGACCGGGGCATCAGTCATCGTGGCAGACGCAGCGGATGCGACCTGTACCGGCTTCTTCGAGGTCAGCCACGCTTCGAAATCAGCATCGGATTTTGCCTCGACGACGATCGGCATATAGCCGTGATCGCGGCCGCACAGCACGGTGCATTGGCCCCGATAAACGCCGGGTTCGTCGATCCTGGTCCACATCTCGTTGACGTAACCGGGAATCGCATCTTTCTTGATCGCCAGATCGGGCATCCACCAGCCGTGGATCACGTCGTTGGCGGTGAGCAGGAAGCGCACTTTCTTGCCGACCGGCAGCACCAGATAGTTATCGACATCGTGCAGGTAGTTCGGCACGGTGTTTGGGTCGATGCCGGAATGCAGCTGGCGCGCTGCGTTGGCATCGGCCTTCAGCGTGCTGAAAAAGCTGACGCCCTGATCGACATATTCGTATTGCCACTTCCATTGATAGCCGGTGATCTTCACCGTCAGATCGGAATTGCTGGTGTCGTATTCCGTGATGAGCGTTTTCGCCGCCGGCACCGCCAGCACGATCAGAATGACGAAGGGGATGATCGTCCAGATGATTTCAACGACGGTGCTTTCATGGAAATTCGCCGGCACCGGATGCTTCGAGCGGCGGAACGCGAACAGCGAGTAGAACATCACGCCGAAAACGACGACGCCGATGACCACACAGAAGTAAAAACCGAGCATGTGCAGCGAGTAAACATCGTGGCTGACTTGCGTTACGCCGCGAGGCATATTCCAGTACGCCTTGTCCATCGTGTCTGCCGCGAATGCGCTCGCGCTGACGAGCGGCGCTGTGCAGGCCACGACCAAGCGGCGCAGCAGGCCGCTCAACTGGGTACTCGAACTCGGCATCACTCTCTCCAAAAATGTTCCGAAAATCTTGCAGTTCACGTTAGTTTTTCAATCTGCGTCGTTCAAATCTGCAACCAGCTTTCAACCGGAGCGGTCTGCCTTTTCGGAGCGGCCCGCCAACCGGGGTGAATCAATTCGCGCATGCGCACCGCGATCCGCTCGCGCTCGGCGTCGGTGAGGCAATGCCCCAGTTCCACCGTTTGCCCGCCACAACTCAGGCGCAAGCGTGTCGGACTATTCCGATACGGCCCTGCCTCCACCAGCACACGCGTACCGCTGCGCGCCAGCACCACTTTCGCACCCGCGCCGCGACCGGCCATGCCGACTGCGATGCTGATCGTCGCCGCCTCGAAACTCACCACTTCGCGGTAAGCGTTGCGGCGCAGAGCATGCACCAGCGCCGCCGCTACCGCAGCCAGTTCCAGACCCGCGAACGGCAGGATCGGCCAGAAACCCCGCACTGCAAAAAATCCACCGATGGCCAGAGACACCGTGCCGAGCAAGCCCATGAACAGACAGGCCTGCAGCGTGCTCAGCGAGGCATTCGGCCCGATGACTAAGCGGGTACACAGGGTTGATGACATCGAAGCGGCTTCTCATCTGCCCGCTCGCACCAAGCGCGCGGCGCCATCCGAACATTCGCATTTTACTGCCGCGCTGTCGATGGCGTAAAGCAAAACCGCTGTGGCTGTCTGGGCCTGCGCTCGCAGCGACTTGAAGACTTACTTCAGGCCGCGTCGATCGCCGCAGCTTGCGCAGCGACTTGCCCGGCCGGTTGCGCTGCCGATTGCCCCTTCAATCAAGCTGTCGATTGCATTGTCGATTGATGGACTATCGAATCAGCCGACTGATGCGCCAGTTGCGCGGATAAGTGATCGGCCAGTTGCCGGGTTGCGCTAACCTGATCGGCATCCACGGCAATCGATGCCAGCAGGGGAACCTTTAATCGCGTGCGCAGAGTGTCGACGATTTGGTCCGCCACTTCGGCTGCCGGCGGCAAATGGTTGGCGATCCAGCCCAGCAGCGGCGTGCGGCGCGCGATCGCTTCCGCCGACAGCAGCGCATGATTGATGCAGCCGAGCCGGATGCCGACCACCAGCAGCACCGGCCAGCGATGCGCGGCGACCCAATCCGCGAACGTATGCGTGTCGTTCAAAGGCACCAGCCAGCCGCCGGCGCCTTCGATGATGATGCGATCGTGTGTTCGCGCCAACATGTCGCAAGCCACATCGAGCCGCGCCAGATCGATCGTCTGAGCCGCCGCACGCGCCGCGAGATGCGGCGCAATCGGCGGCGCAAAGCAATAGGGATTGACGCTTGCGTAAGTCAGGCCCGGCGACGAGGCCGCGAGCAGATTCAAACCATCTTCATTGCGCAAACCTTCGGCCTGCGTCATCGCACCCGAAGCCACCGGTTTGAAACCCGCGGCACGCAGGCCCTGCAGCCTGAAATTTTCCAGCAGTCCGCAAGCGACGCGCGTTTTGCCCACGCCGGTGTCGGTGCCGGTGATGAAGATGGTTTTGTCGGCATCGTTCATGCGACAACCTGCGGAATCGCAGCATCGGTGTGCGAATGCAGCGCGACCAGACCTTCGACAATCGCATCCAGCAGCGTTTCGATCTGCGCGCGGGTGTGCATAGCCGACAAGGTGATACGCAAACGCGCGGTGCCGGCTGGAACCGTTGGCGGACGAATCGCCGCGACCCACAAGCCGCGTTCGAACAGGAACCGCGACAGCGACAGCGCGCGCGCTTCGTCGCCGAGAATCAGTGGCTGAATCGGCGTGAGCGTGTTGGCTGATTGCTCGCGCCAACCGAGCGCGATTCCGCGCGATGCTGCGCCTGCGCGCAACTGCGCGATGTTGGCGAACAGCCGCGCACGAAGTTCGGGCTCCGTACGCAGGATTTTCAGTGATGCACGCGCAGCGGCGGCGATCGCCGGCGGCGGCGCGGTCGAAAAAACCCAACTGCGCGCGCGCTGGATCAAATATTCAATCAGCGCTTCGGAGCCGGCCACGAAAGCGCCGGCCGCTCCGAGCGATTTGCCGAGCGTGGCGACGTAAATCGGCACGTCGTCGATGTTTAGTCCAGCAGCGGCAACGCTGCCGCGGCCGTCCGGCCCGAGCACGCCGAATCCATGCGCGTCATCGATCATCAAGGTGGCGTCGTGGCTGCGGCTGAGTTGGGCCAGTGCGCGCAAATCCGCGCAGTCGCCATCCATGCTGAACACCGCGTCGCTGACGACGAACTTCGCACCCGGATGCGATTGCGCCTGCTGCAAGTCGGCGGCAAACGCAGACAAGTTCGCATGCGCCACGCGGCGATATTCAGCACCCGACAAACGCCCGCCATCGATCAGAGAAGCATGATTCAGTTCGTCCGCGATCAGTACATCCTGCCGCTTCAGCAGTCCGCGCAAGACGCCGAGATTTGCGGCCCAGCCGCTCGAAAACAGCAGCGCGCGCGGTCGCCCCAGAAAATCCGCCAACTCCTGTTCGAGCCGCGCATGCTCGAGGTTGTAGCCGGAAACCAGTGCCGATGCGCCACTGCCGGTGCCGCCGCGTGCGAGCGCGCGCCGTGCGGCTTCGGCAACGCGCGGATCCGCCGCAAGACCGAGGTAATCGTTGCTGCAAAAATTGATGCAAGGCTGTCCATCGACATCGAGCATCACGCCATGCGCGCCTTCGACAATCCTTCGCGTGCGATACAGATTGGCGGAGCGCAAACGTAGCAGCTCAGCCTTGAGCCGATCGTCGAAAGTGCTGCTCATTTCAGGCTGTCAGCGCGCCTGCGAATCAAGCGCCGCAGGCGACTTCAAGCTCGCTGGTGACACGCGCTTCTGCATGAATGCCGAGGCGCGAGAACAACTTCCGATCGCGCTCGTTCTGTGGATTGCCGGTGGTCAGCAGGCGTTCGCCATAGAAAATGGAATTGGCACCGGCGAAGAAACACAGCGCCTGCAATTCGTCGTTCATTTCGGTACGGCCGGCGGAAAGCCGCACGTAGGATCGCGGCATCAGGATGCGCGCCACCGCGATGGTGCGCACGAACTCGAACGGATCGAGCTTCGCCGCATCGCCGAGCGGCGTGCCCGGCACCGCGACCAGTTCGTTGATCGGCACGCTTTCGGGTTGCTGCGGCAGGTTCGCCAATGTGCGCAGGAATTCGGCGCGATCGACATTCGATTCACCCATGCCGACAATGCCGCCGCAGCAGACTTTCACGCCTGCGGCGCGGACGTTTTCGAGTGTGTCGAGACGATCCTCGTAGGTGCGCGTGCTGATGATTTCGCCGTAATACTCGGGCGATGTATCGAGATTATGGTTGTAGTAGTCGAGCCCGGCCTCGGCGAGATTGTGCGCCTGATGCGGCTGCAACATGCCGAGCGTCACGCAGGTTTCCAGGCCGAGCGATTTCACTTCACGCACCATCGCCGCAACCTTTTCCAGATCGCGGTCTTTCGGCGCGCGCCAGGCCGCGCCCATGCAGAAGCGCGTCGCGCCATTGGCCTTGGCTTCTTCGGCCGCGCGCTTCACTTCGGCCAGCGGCAACAGCGGTTCGGCTTTCAGGCCGGTATCGAAACGCGCACTCTGTGGGCAATAGGCGCAATCTTCCGGGCAGGCGCCGGTCTTGATCGACAGTAGCGTCGACAACTGCACGGCATTCGGATCAAATTGCGCGCGATGCAGCGAATGTGCGCGAAACAGCAGATCATTGAACGGCAGCGCGAACAGCGCCTGCACTTCTTCGCGCGACCAATCCTGCCGAACCGCCGTGCCTTGCCGCGATGCCGGCTGCGTGCCTTCCGCCATGTCATGTTTTCCTTCGGTCTGAGTCAGCGCCAGTGTTCCGCCGTCGCCGATGGCTGTCAACCATGATGGCGCGATGATGGTTGACAGCCGCTTCCGCCGATTCTTTCGCAGCATCGTCGCCGCACCGGAATGTCTGCTGTGCGCCGGCGCGATCACATCGGAACATTTGATCTGCCGCGGCTGCCAGGCCGACTTGCCCCGGAACGAGCCGGCCTGCTTGTGCTGCGCGCAATCGCTCAGCGTTGCGCCATCGCGCATCTGCGCAGACTGCATCGAAAAACCGCCGCCGTTTGATCGCGCGTTTGCACCATTCCGTTATCGCGGCGCCGTCGCGCAGGCCGTGCAAAGCCTGAAGTACAACGCCAATTTCCTGACGGCCGACTGGCTCGGCGAGGCGATGATCGAGCGTATCCGCTTGCGCGCCGAGCCGCTGCCGCAGATCGTCATTCCGGTGCCGCTGCATCGTGCGCGCCTGCGCGAACGCGGCTTCAATCAGGCGCAGGAAATTGCCAAAGTCGTTGCGCGCGGATTGCAGCTGCCGCTCGAACCGAACTGGGCGCGGCGTACGCGCAGCACGATCGATCAGATCGGGCTGAATGCGGTGCAGCGGCGACGCAACCTGAAAGGCGCGTTCGCAATCGATGGCCGTGTTGCAGGCTTGCATGTCGCACTGGTCGACGATGTGATGACGACCGGCAGCACCTTGACGGAACTCGCGCGTGCCTGCCGCAAAGCCGGTGCGGAAAGTATCGAACTCTGGATCACCGCGCGGGCCTGAAACGACATTTCGCACGCGGACATTCGTGCGATTTCACCGGCGATCATTCGGCGCCATCAAACGATGCCGAGCTCGACTAAAAAATCCGGGCGAATCCCAAAACAATGCCCGCGAAAACCACCAGACCAAACCGATTGTTGTCGAGAAAAGCCTTGAAGCAGGCGGCCGGTTCACGCTTACGCGCCTGCCATTGCTGCTGTATCGCCAGCGCGGCCGCGAGCACCAGCGATGAAAAAAAAATCCAGCCGCATTGCGCGAAGAAACCGGCGCAGGCCAGCAAGGAAATCGCGGCGGCCTGCAGCAGCCCGATGATCCTCAGATCGAAACGGCCAAATAAAATCGCGCTCGATTTCACGCCAATTTTAACATCGTCCGCACGATCGACCATCGCGTAAAGCGTGTCGTAGGCAATCACCCAGCAGATGTTCGCCGCCATCAAAACACTCGCTTCGCGCCATGGCACCGTACCGCGCACCGCGGCAAAGGCCATCGGGATTCCCCAGGAAAATGCGAGGCCGAGATGCGCCTGCGGCAGCGAGTGAAAACGCTTGGCAAAGGGATAACTCACGGCCAGTGCAGCGGCTGGCAGGCTTAGCCACAAGGCTTCGGCATTCAGCGGTAGAGCGATCAACAAGGCCAGCACGCACAGCACCGCGAACAGCACGAGTGCCTCAATCGGCTTGACCCGGCCAGCCGCGATCGGACGCTGGCGCGTGCGCGCGACATGCGGATCGAACTTGCGGTCGGCGTAGTCGTTGATGACGCAACCGGCACTGCGCATCAGCACCGTGCCAATCACGAAAACCGCGAGCAAGTGCAGCGGCGGCACACCGCGCGCAGCGAACCACAGCGCCCAAAGTGTCGGCCATAACAACAGCCCGATGCCGATCGGTTTATCCAGCCGCATCAGCAGCGCGTAGTCGCGCAGACGTGATTTCACGGTTCGATCAGCCTGCGTTTCGTCGCGTATCAAACATCGGCATAACGCTGTGCATCGCCCACCCAGCGCGCGATCAGTCGCTGCGCCAGCTCGGGCGATTTGGCGAGCCAGCGATCGGCCAGTTTCTGCAACTCCGGAACGAGATCGGCGTGCCGCACAGGATCGGCAATCTTCAAACCGATCAAGCCGGTTTGTCGACGGCCGAGCAGTTCACCGGGACCGCGCAGTTCGAGATCGCGTTGTGCGATTTCGAAACCATCGTTGGTGCTGCGCATCACATCCAGCCGCGCGCGGCCGGCTTCGGACAATGGCGGCTGATACAACAGCACGCACTGGCTCACAGTAGCGCCGCGACCGACGCGACCGCGCAATTGATGCAGCTGCGACAGGCCCAGACGTTCGGCGTTGTCGATAATCATGATGCTCGCGTTCGGCACGTCGACGCCGACTTCGATCACCGTGGTCGCCACCAGCAATTGCGTGCCGCCATTCTGGAATGCGCGCATCTGCGCTTCCTTGTCCACGCTTTTCAAGCGACCGTGAACCAGGCCGACGCGCAGTTCCGGCAACTCTTCGCGCAGCTTGCGGTAAGTGTCTTCAGCGGTCTGCGCTTCGAGCGCTTCGGATTCCTCAATCAGCGTGCAAACCCAATAGGCCTGACGCCCGGCGCGGCAGGCCTCGAAGATGCGCGCCAGCACTTCGTCGCGGCGTTCGCCGGAAATCGCCACGGTTTGCACCGGCGTGCGGCCGGGCGGAAGTTCGTCGATGACGGTGACATCGAGATCCGCGTAAAGCGTCTGCGCGAGCGTGCGCGGAATCGGCGTGGCAGACATGATGAGCTGGTGCGGCGTGGCGCCATCGAGCCCTTTATCACGCAGGGACAATCGCTGGCCGACACCAAAACGATGCTGTTCATCCACCACCACCAGGCCGAGTTTTGCGAAGCGCACTTCCGATTGAAACAGCGCATGCGTGCCGACCCACAGCGGAATTGTGCCACTCGCTGCAGCCTTGAGCGCGGCGTCTTTTTCGGATTTCTTCAAACGGCCGATGAGCAGGCCGACTTCCACTTTCAACGGCGCCAGCCATTGCCGCAGATTGCGCGCGTGCTGCTCGGCCAGCAGTTCGGTCGGCGCCATCATCACCGCCTGCAAACCGGCTTGCGCGCAGGCCAGCATCGCCGCCGCAGCAACCACGGTTTTGCCGGAGCCGACATCGCCTTGCAGCAAGCGCAGCATCGGGCTGCTGGACGAAAAATCCTCGGCGATTTCGGCAATCGCGCGACGCTGCGCGACGGTCATCGCAAACGGCAATTGCTCCTGCAGCTTGCCGGCGGCCGATGGCAGATGTTCGATGCCGATGCCGGCGCGCGCCTGTGTTTGTCCACGCAATAAACGCATGCAGAGTTGATGTGCCAGCAGTTCTTCGCTGACCAGACGCAGCTGCGCCGGATGCTGGCCAGTGAGCAGCGTCGGCAGATCGCTGCCCGCCGGTTGATGCAGCACGCGCAGCGCGGTCAGCGTTTCCGGCAGCGGCAAACCCGGCAGGCGCTCGTTGAATTCGAGATCCGCGGCCGCGGTTTCAAGCGCCTGCCGGATCAATTCGCGCAGACGGCTTTGCGTGAGCCCGGCCACTAGCGGATAGATCGGCGTGAGTTTGGCTTCAGCCGGTAAATCGTCTTCGCGGTCGGCGACGCGATATTCCGGATGGACGATTTCGTAGCCGTGCGCGGTCGCGCGCGCAGTGCCGAACGCGCGCACCCAGCGGCCGTTGGCAAACGCCTGATGCTGCGCCTCGTTGAAATAGAAAAAACGCAGCACCAGGCCGGCTTTGCCATCGTCGATCGCCACACGCAGATTGCGCCGCGGCGCAAACCGCACTTCGCTGGCAACGACGCGCCCGCGCACCAGCACTTCCATGCCGGGCCTGAGTTCGATCAGCGGCGTCAGCTGGCGTCTATCCTCATAGCGCAGCGGCAGATGGAACAACAGATCTTGCACGCGCCGCAAACCCAACAGATGCAGCTTGGCCGCGACCGCCGGACCCGCACCTTTGAGATAAGCGACTTCAGTGTAAAGCTTCAACGCAGGCTTGCTGCCCGGCGTTGCGCGCGACGTTCTGGCTTTGGGTTTGTTCAAGCCGCCGTCTGGACACAGCTTATTCAAGCACCAGCACACCGTCAGCCTCAACATGCGAACCGCGCGGCAGGGCGGCGACGCCAACCGCGGCACGCGCGGGATAAGGCTTGTCGAAATATTCGCCCATGATCTCGTTGACCTTGGGAAAATTCACCAGATCGGTGAGATAAACATTGAGCTTGACCAGATGATTCAGCGAACCGCCGGCGGCTTCGGCAACCGCGCGCAGATTGCGGAACACCTGATGAATTTCGGCTTCGATATTCGCATCGTGCAGCTTCATGGTTTTGGGGTCGAGCGGAATCTGGCCGGAAAGATAAACCGTGTTGCCGACGCGCACAGCCTGCGAATACGTGCCGATCGCGGCCGGCGCCTGATCGGTATGGATGATTTGACGAGTCATTGAATTTCCCTTGAATTCCGCGAAATTTTTTGAAGCTTTCCCGATCAGCGAGC
This sequence comes from Rhodospirillales bacterium, assembly GCA_903970615.1. GTDB lineage: Bacteria > Pseudomonadota > Gammaproteobacteria > Nevskiales > Nevskiaceae > Nevskia. The sequence continues at coordinate 37,517 of CAJCJH010000008.1, read as the reverse complement.
TTGGATACTTTGCTAGACGCGAGTGACGCGCTGCACCGCGTCCAGCCGCCGTAACCGGCGCAGCACGCGCGCCAGATGCACGCGGTCGCGCACGGTGATGACGAAGCGCATCTCCAGCGCTTCGGAACCATTGCGATCCGGCATCTGCACGTTTTCGATGCTGGCGTTGGCGCTGGAGATTTCGCCGGCGACATTGGCCAGCAAGCCGCGGCGATTCTCCGCCTTGAGCCGCACTTCGGCGAGAAAATCGCCCTGCACTTTTTCCGACCAGATCAGCGGAATACGCTCCTGCGGGCCGCCTTTTCGCGTCTGCACATGACGGCATTCGAGCCGATGCACGACGATGCCGCGGCCGATGCTCACGTAGCCACAAATGTCGTCGCCCGGAATCGGATGGCAGCATTTTGCGTAGTCGATCACCAGACCTTCGGTGCCTTCCACCGCCAGCGGCAGGCTGTCGCCCACGGTTGCGCTGAGACCATTGTCCGGCAGGAAATGCCGCGCCACCAAAGGCGCCAGACGGCTGCCGGTGCCGATCGAAATGAATAGATCTTCGAGATCGTGCAGGCCAAATACCTTGAGTACCGATTCGGCCGCTTCTTCCTTCAGCACCGACAGCGGCACTTTCAGTTCGCGTAGCGCGATTTCGAGCAGACGACGGCCAAGTCGTATGGCTTCGTCTTCGCGCTGGTTCTTGAGGAAATTGCGGATGTGCGAACGCGCTTTCGCCGTCTTCACATAATTCAGCCAGGCCGCATTCGGCCGCGCGTGACGCGCAGTGATGATCTCGATCGTCTGGCCGTTGCGCAGCGGTGTGTTGAGCGGTTCCAACTGCTGATCGATGCGCGCAGCGACGCAATGATCGCCGAGTTCCGAATGCACCGAATAAGCAAAATCCACTGCAGTCGCACCGCGCGGCAGACGACGGATGTGGCCCTTCGGCGTGAACACGTAAACCTCATCCGGGAATAGATCGACCTTGACGTTATCAATGAAATCGAGCGCGCCGGCGCCACCCTGCATTTCGAATAAATTGCCGAGCCACTCGCGCGCGCGCACCTGCGGCGCGGATTGCGAATCGCCCTTGCCGCCGAGCTTGTATTGCCAGTGCGCGGCGACGCCGCTTTCGGCAATGTGATGCATGTCGCGCGTGCGAATCTGCACCTCGATCTTGCGGCCCTGCGGCCCGACGCAAGTGGTGTGCAGCGATTGATAGCCGTTGACTTTCGGGTTGGCGATGTAATCGTTGAACAGCTCCGAAATCGGCCGGAAAATATGGTGAATGATGCCGAGCGAGCGATAGCAGTCATCGAGCTTGGCGACGACGATGCGGAAGCCGAGCAGGTCCATTACATCCAGAAAACGCACGCGCTTGCGCTGCATTTTTTCGTAGACGCCGTACAGGTTTTTTTGCCGGCCGATCACCGCAGCACCAATGCCTTCTTCGCGCAGCCCGCGTTCCAGCTTGTGTTCGATTTCCTTGATCAGGCTCTTGGTATCGCCGAGGCGTTCGTTGACCGCTTTCTGGAAAACCTCGTAACGCTTCGGATGCAGATTATGGAAGCTCAAATCTTCCAGCTCGGTGCGCAGCGTATTGATGCCGAGCCGCTGCGCGATCGGCGCATAAATTTCCAGCGTCTCCTGCGCCACGCGACGGCGCTTGGCGGAGTCCAGTCCTTCGAGCGTGCGCATGTTGTGCAGGCGATCGGCTAGCTTGACCAGGATCACGCGCAGATCCTGCGCCATCGCCAGCAGCAGCTTGCGCACGCTTTCGGCCTGCGCTTCGGCGCGCGTCATGCCTTCGACGCGATGGAATTTGGAGACGCCATCGACCAACTCGGCGACATCGCGGCCAAAAAGTTTGGCGATCTCCTTTTTGTCGACCGGCGTATCTTCGATCACATCGTGCAGGATCGCCGCGCAAAGCGTGGTCGCATCCAGCCGCATTTCAGCGAGGATGCGCGCGACCGCCAGCGGATGATAAATGTAAGGCTCGCCGGAATCGCGGTTCTGGCCGGCGTGCATGCGCGCACCGAAATCGTAGGCACGATGCACTTCGCCGATCTGCTCCTGCGGCAGATACTCGGCCAGCACGCGCGACAAGGCTTCGATGCCGTACTCCCGCGCCACACGCTGAGTCCGGATCGCGGTGCCGATGCGGCTGATGACCGGGATATCCATGAATTGAGTATAGACCGGCGCCCTGCGGCATTCGACATCGATTCACGAACCGCAAAACGCGATGAGCGAGAACACTCGCATCAAGCTTTGCGGACTCGAATGGCGGGCGTATTTCCAGACGTGCCACGCGGTGCTTGCGTGTCGCGCCGTCGAACGAGATTTATGACCTGCTCGATATTTCCAAGTCGGTTTCAAGCACAGCAGCGTCGAGCCGGGATTGCGTCTGTTTGTGTGCCGCCTTGAATGTAGCGCCCACAAAAAAGGAGCCCGCAGGCTCCTGTTTGGTTTACTGCTCAAGTCCGGGTCGTCGATCCCGGTAGCTTGAGTTAAAGATCGAACGAAGGATCCAGCGCTTCGAGTTCCATCTTCGGCTGCTGGATTGCCGGCAGGTCGGCTTCCGTCAACACGCCTTGATCGACATAGCCGTCGGCAATTTCCTTCAGGCTCAGCACGGTCGATTTGTGCGTGCCCCAAGGCAGGCGCGCCTCGGCGCCGCGTGCGAGCTGGCGTGCGCGCTTGGCAGCGACCAGCGTGAGATCGAACTGGTTGGGAATTCGGGCGAGACAATCTTCAACGGTGACACGGGCCATGGCTTTGCTCGACAGTGACAGCAGGACAGCTGCTGATTATAGCGGTCACGGCGCTTGCGATCCAGCGGATGCCATCGCAGGCCGGAATCAAGTCTCCAGCAAGCTGCCAATCAGCGCTTCGTGGCGTGCCTGTTGTGCGGCGCAACGCAAGCGGCGGGCGATGAAAATAGCGGCTAATTGGCTCAGCGCGTGATCGAAGCGATCGTTGACGATCAGGAAATCATACTCGGCGTGATGCGACATTTCGGACCGCGCCTCGCGCATGCGCTGGGCGATGGTTTCTTCGCTGTCCTGCGCGCGCTCGCGCAAGCGCCGCTCCAGTTCCGCAGCAGACGGCGGCAGGATGAAAATGCTCTGGCAATCCGGACGCCGCGCACGAATCTGCCGCGCACCTTGCCAGTCGATATCGAGGATCACATCGACGCCGGCATCCAGCAGTTGTGCCGTCCGGTTCAAGCCGGTGCCGTAACAGCGACCGAACACCTCAGCATGTTCGAGAAAATCACCGCGCTCGACCATGCCCGCAAAATGCGCAGTATCGACGAAGTGATAATGCTCGCCTTCGCGCTCGCCGGGACGTTGCGCGCGCGTGGTGTAAGACACCGAAATCTCCGCCGGCCAGCCCGCCGCTTCGATCTGCTTGACCAACGCGCGCGTCAGGCTCGTTTTGCCGCCGCCACTCGGCGCGGAAACGATCCACAGCGTTCCGGGGACGGGCGTTTCACTCAATGAGTTTTTATCTGAAGTCATTTATCTGAAGTCATATCAGCAACACAATATATTGTTTCCCATCGATGTTCTAAACCTTAAAGCCGATTCGGATACATCGAGGCAACGGCAAGTCCAATCGCAGAGCGCTATCGCGGGAACTCAGGTCGGTGATGTGAAGGCGATATCCGAAAAGAGAGTTGCAGGTGAACATCACGGGCGGCGGCAGCCGCCCTGAGTCCAGCGGTAACGGCGGACTGCGATCACTCGATCCAATTGTTTGGCGATCCCGCCGATTCATCACATAAGCAAAAACTCGAATGCGAGCTTCGCCTGACCTTCAGAACTCTGCCACCTTGATCAGCAGCTTGCCGAAATTGTCGCCGCGCAGCAGGCCCATCAGTGCGCCGGGTGCGTGCTGCAAGCCTTCGATCACATCTTCCTTCGCCTTCACGCGGCCCTGCGCTACCCAGGCGCTCATGTCTTCGATGAAGGCGGCGTGACGCTGCTGGTAGTGATCGGAAATGACGAAGCCCTGAATCCTCGCGCGCTTGAACAGCAAGGCGCGTAACAGCGCGGGCGCATGGTCCGGGCCGCTGAATGCGCCGCTCGTGTGGTTGGCGTAGGCGATGAGTCCGCACAGCGGAATGCGAGCGCCGAGATTCAACAATGGCACGACGGCGTCGAGCACCGCGCCGCCGACGTTTTCGAAGTAGATATCGATGCCGTACGGGCACGCGGCGGCGAGCTTCTGATCGAAATCGTCCGCATGATGATCGATGCAACCGTCGAAGCCGAGCTGCTCGACCGCATACAGGCATTTCTCGACACCGCCTGCGATACCGACGACGCGGCAGCCCTTGAGCTTGCCGATCTGCCCGACCACCGAACCAACGGCACCAGTGGCGGCGGCGACGACGATCGTCTGCCCCGGCTGCGGCGCGCCGATATCGAGCAGGCCGACATACGCTGCGAAACCCGGCATGCCAAGCACACCTAACGCATGGCTGGGATGCGCGATGCCGGACGGCAGCTTCATCAGATCGTTGCCGTCGGAAATCGCGTAATCCTGCCAGCCGGAATTGGCGACGACGAGTTCGCCTTCGCAATAATCCGGATGATGGCTCTTGAGCACGCGCGACAGCGTGGCGCCGAGCATCAGCGCACCGAGCGCGACGGGTGTTGCGTAATTGGCCGTCTCGTTCATGCGGCCGCGCATGTAGGGATCGAGCGAAAGCATCAAGGTGCGCAGCAACAATTGACCCGCCGACGGCTCGGGAATCGGCGCGGATTCCATCTCGAAATCGGAAGCCGACGGTGCACCGTCGGGACGCCGGATCAGCAGGATTCGGCGATTGATACTTTCTGCTTCGACGGCTTCGATGCTTGCGGCTTCGGACACTTCGACACCGGTCTTGAATGAAGGCGACAGGCTATCGCAGTTCCGGGATTGCGACCCTTATCCGCGGCGCACCGACAGCGCATCGACCGTCAGCTTCGGTTCGCTGACCAGACCGAAGCTCTGCATCACGCCCAGCAGTTCTCGATGTCCGAACGCCTGGCAGCCGGACGCGAAACCGTAGCGCTTGGGCGGCGCCTGCAGCAGATGATAGGCCGCGTAGGCCTGCTGCAGACCGGTCTGCTTGTAGTTGCAGTTGCCGTGAATCACGCAGTGCGCGCGACCGAGCGGGCCGCTGGCATGCACCGAATCCACCGAGGTGTTGATGCGCGCGTTTTCGCGCGGCGGCATGCCGGCTTGCAGGCTCGCCGCCATGTCGGACAGCGCCTTTTCAGCTTCTGCTTTCGGCATCGGCTTGATCTTCTCTTCGACCACGGCGGCGATCTGCACCACGCCTTCCATCACCGTGCGATCGAACACACCGCCCATGGCCTTGCAGGTCGCCACGCGCGGATCGTTCTTGAACCATACCGGATGCGCGGTGCCGCCCCAAGGCAAGGCCATCGCGGTTTCGTGCTGGCCGGGCACCATTACTTCCGCCTTGGCCTGGGCCGGCCATTGCACATACTTGTTCTGTTCGAGATAGAAGAAGTCCGCGGTGAGAATGCTGAAGATGGTTTGCGTCGATGCGTAGGTCGGGAACCCGCGCCACAGCACGAGGATGTCCAGCGTGTCGAGCCCCGGCGTTTCGAGGCATAAGTTCGCGGCGATTTCGCCGGTGGTGTACATCTGCGCAATGCCGGGTGCTAACAGCAGGTTCTTCTCGGCGAACGCAGTACCCCATTCCTTTTCGGCATGCATCATCCAGTTCTGCTCGCCGTTGGTATCGGTGTAGTGCGCGCCGGCCGCAAGCGAGGCTTCCACCGCTTCCGGACCGTACTTCATGAACGGGCCGACCATGTTGCACACAACTTTGGTGCCTTTGAACAGCTTCGTCAGCGCGGCCGTGGTGTGCTCGACTTCGGCGATTTCGTATTCGGCATTTTCGATGCCCGGCACCTTGTCGAGCACTTCCTTGATGCGCTTGCCGTCACGGCCCGCAGCGATGAAAGGCACTTTGTACTCGCGCAAGTATTCGGCCACCAGCCGGCCGGTGTAGCCGGTGACGCCATAAATCACGACAGGTTTCTTGCTCACGAACGACTCCTTGGCTTTGTTTTGAATTGACTCTTTACCGAAACGCTGAAGAAGCGACTGCGCTGCTTATCTCTCACGAACAGAGTGTCTGAAGTTCTCACGCAGTCATGCCGCCATCGACCACCAGATCCGAACCGGTGACGTAACTCGCTTCGTCCGATGCCAGAAACAGCACTGCCGTTGCGATCTCTGCGGGTTTTGCAAAACGCCCCATCGGAATTCGCGCCATGGTTTTCGCGGCCAGCGTCTGCGCAACCTCGGGCGACAAGGCACCGATGGCACTCGCAACGAGTTGCGTATCGACGAAACCCGGACACACCGCATTGATGCGAATCGGGTAGCCGCTGCGAGCGCAGTGAATCGCGGCCGACCGCGTGAAGATGCGTACACCGCCTTTGCTGGCGTTGTACGCCGGCAGCATGCCGTCGCCCAGCAGGCCTTCGATCGAGGCCATGTTGATGATCGACCCGCCCTGCGCTTTCATGCGCGCAATCGCTGCCTGCGTGCCGAGAAAGACGCCGTTGAGATTGACATCAAGCGTGCGCTGCCAGCTTTCAAGCGTGACTTTTTCGACATCGATAAACGAGCCAATGCCGGCGTTGTTGACCAGCACATCGAGCCGGCCCCACTCGGCAATGACGCCATCGAGTACATCGTTCCATTGCTCAGGCTGGGTCGAATCCTGCTGACGAAAACGCGCGTTGTTGCCGAGACGTTTCGCTTCTGCTTCACCGGTGGCGACGTCCAGATCGGTGATCAACACTTTCGCACCTTCCGCCAGCAGCGCTTCGGCCGCGGCCAGGCCGAGCCCGCGCGCACCGCCGGTGATTACGCAGACTTTTCCCTTTACGCGATTCATGATCGTTCGCTCCTCATCGATTTCAGGCCAGCGCCTGCTTCACCGCAGCGCCGCATCGTTGGAGGTATTTCACTGCGGACGGAATTGCCCCATCCATCATCAGAAAACCATGAATCTGATCGTCGACGCGGATCAGTTCGGTGGCCACGCCAGCCTGCTTCAATGCCTCCTCATAGGCGATACCTTCGTCGCGCAGTGGATCGAATCCGCAGACCATGACGGTGGCCGGCGGCAAGTCACGGTGTGAGGATGCCAGCAGCGGCGAAGCGCGCCAGTCGGAGCGATCGTTAGCGTCGTTAAAATAGTGTTCTCCAAACCATCTCATCAACGACGCGGTGAGGAAGTAGCCCTCGGCATTTTCGTGGTAACTCGTGGTGGTGCCGCTCACGTGCGTCGCCGGGTAAAGGAGCAATTGATGCTTCAGCGCCGGACCGCCGGCGTCGCGCGCGATCAAACTGGTCACGGCGGCGAGATTGCCGCCTGCGGAATCGCCGGCAACGCCTAGACGCTCGGGATCGATGCCGAGCGTGCCGGCATGCTTCGAGATCCATTGCAGCGCATCGAACGCATCTTCCACGGCCGCTGGAAACTTGTGCTCGGGCGCGAGCCGGTAATCTACCGACACGACGACGCAACCGGACGCTTCGCACAGGATGCGGCAGACGTGATCGTAGATGTCGAGATCGCCGATCACCCAGCCTCCGCCGTGATAGAAAACCACGGCGGGCAAGGCGCTGTCCGCATTGCTGCCGAGCGGCCGATAAAGCCGCAGCGGGATCGGCGAATGCCGCCCTTCCGCATTCACCTCGCGCACCACCGCAACTTCCCGCTTCGGTCCGCGCATCGAAGCGAATCCCAATGCCGAGGCGGCGCGCGCATCGGCAGGCGACATTTCATCGAGCGGCGGATAGCCCGACAAGGCCATCGCGGCGAGCACCTGTGCAGCATTTGGATCGAGCGTGGCCATCAGCGACGACTCCTGTTTCATACATCGGCGGTTTTCGGCGCGACGCGCGGATAGTCCGCCGACTCCGCCGCGAATTTGACGAAATAATCGATCGCCTGCGGATTGGTCATCGCATCGCGGCTCGCAGCTTTTGCCAGATCCCAGCCCATCAGCAGCTTGCGCACCGGCACTTCCATTTTCTTGCCGGTGAGCGTGTACGGCACCTCGGCGATTTCGTAGACGCGATCCGGCACATGGCGCGGGCTGCAGTCCTCGCGCAGCTTCTGTGCGATTTTTCGGGTGAGCGAATCGTCCAGTTTGAAGCCTGGCTTGAGCCGCACGAATAGCGGCATGAAAAATCCACCGCCGGGCGTCTCGCAACAGACGATGAGACTGTCCGCGACTTCCGCCACCTGCTCCACGGCGCGATAGATTTCGGCGGTGCCGATGCGTACGCCGTGGCGGTTCAGCGTGGAATCCGAGCGCCCGTAGATATAAGCGCCGCCGCGCCGGTTGATCTTGATGAAGTCGCCGTGACGCCACACGCCGGGGAAGGTATCGAAATAGGAGTCGTGATAACGCTTGCCGTGGGTATCGTTCCAGAAAAAGATCGGCATCGACGGGAATGGCTGGGTCACGACCAGTTCGCCGACTTCGTCGATCACTTCCTTACCGTCATCGCTCCAGCTATGCACATCCATGCCGAGCATGCGGCATTGGATCTCACCGGCATACACCGGCTGGGTCGGCACTGCGCCGACCAGACCGCTGCACACCTCGGTGCCGCCGGATTGCGAAGTCACCCATAAATCCTGCTTGACGCAGCGATAGAACCACTCAAAGGTTTCCGGCGTCGACGGCGCGCCGGCGACGACCACCGATTCGAGATGCGACAGATCGAACTGTTCGCCCGGTTTGAGGTTGGCCTTTTCCATCATCTGCACGAACGTCGGCGAGGCGCCGAACGAGGTCGTTTTCGTATCTGCCGCAAGCTTCCATAAAAAGTCCATGCCGGGATGCACCGGGCTGCCGTCGTAGAGGACGACTCCACTTCCGGTGAGGAGTGCTGCGAGCAGAATGTTCCACATCATCCAGCCGGTGGTGCTGTAGAAGAACATCACCGAATCCGGCCCCAGGTTGATATGGAAGTTCATCAGCTTGATCTGCTCAAGCAGCGCGCCGGTATGCCCGTGTACGATCGCCTTCGGCAGACCGGTCGTGCCGGACGAGAACAGTACCCACAGCGGATGATCCTGTTCGACATATTCATAACGAAACTCTTCGCGCGGAACATCGGCGTGCGACATCACTTCCGACCACAGCACCGCACGGTCGAGTTTCGGCAGCGGATTTTCCGAATGCAGATGCGGCAGCCAGATCACGCGCTCAAGCGAAGGCAGCGCTTGCGCGATGCTGCGCACTTCGGCTTCTCGATCGAAATCCTTGCCGCCGAATCGATAGCCATCGCCGGCGAACAGGATTTTCGGTTGAATCTGTGAGAAGCGTTCGACCACGGTCTTGATACCGAACTCGGGGGCCGCTGAGGACCACACCGCGCCGATCGAGGCGGTTGCCAGAAACGCGATGGCCGTCTCCGGCACATTCGGCATGTACGAGACCACGCGATCGCCCGGCACCACGCCGATCGCGCGTAATTGCGTCGCAAGAATGCGTACCTGCCGGCCGAGTTCCTGCCAGCTCATGGTCGACAGCGGCCGCACTTCGGTGAGGTGATGGAACACGATTTTGCCGGGTGCGGCCTCGGCTTCGTAGCGCAGCATGTGCTCGGCGAAATTGAGCGTGGCGCCGTCGAACCACTTCGCGCCGGGCATCACGCGACGATCGAGCACTTGCCGATAAGGAGTCTTCGAATGGAGTTTGAAATAATCCCAGATCGAACCCCAGAACGCCTCGATGTCGGTGACCGACCAGCGCCACAACTCCTGATAACTGGCGAAATTCAGCGCGCGATGTTCGCGCAGCCATTTCATGTAGACGCTGACGTTGGAGCCTTGCGCAAACTCCTTGCGCGGCGCCCAGAGCAACTCACCTTCGGCGATCATGCATCCATTCTCCTGCTCAAACGCTCGGCGGTTTGCAAGCAATCAACCCAGCGCGTAGACGTCGTAACGCACCGAGGAATTTTCGAAATCCACTTCGCCGATGCTGAAAAACTGTACGCGATTGACCCAGGTATAAGCCGCATGCGCGGTGTGCATGCGCGGCGTGGTCCGCAGGCCCATGGTCTTTGGCAACTTGCCGGCGAGGAAGTCCGCGTAGCCGGCGGGGCCGAGATCGCCGACGCCGTTGTAATGCACATAGATCAAGGCGCCATCGTGCGTCTCGATGGTGACGCGCACGTCGAGCGTGGCCACGCCGTCGCTGCGCAGCGTCAGCCAGTCACCGCCGACGGCGCGCAAGCTGCCGCGCAGTTTTTCGCCGAACATCTCACCGCCGGTGACATAGAAATTGATCCGGATTCCTTCCGGTAACGGCCCGATGATTTCGGGCGGAGTCAGGCTGGCGATATAGGTGCCGACGTAGTCCGATTTGAATGGCAGCTTGTCCATGGCGCGCTTGGTTCTGTTCGCTTCAACCGCGCAACACGCCGAGCCGTTCCAGCACTTTTTCCGGGCTGGCGTCGGCAGGCACTTCGGCGAAGCGGAATCCGTTTGCGGGGCAATCCGGCACGGGCGCATCGGCCCAGAATGCCGTCGGGATTTCAATTCCCGTTGCGACGGTTTCGACGACCGACGGTGCGATCACGAATCCGAGTCCTGCACTTGTATCCAGGCCATTCGCACCGGCCTTGAGATGAATGCCGAAATCCCAACGGTAATGTGCGGCGACATTGATCATCGGCTGGTACAACTCGAGTCCGGAGGACGTCAAGGAAACGTCTGCGGCCTCCTCCAGTAAAAGCGAATCAATGCCGCTTTGGCCGAATGCGCGGAGGAAATCTGCGACATACACCGAAGCACTGTCGATCTCGTCGCCACCGATGTCGCCGTTATCAGCACTCGCGCCGGCCTGCTCACAAGCGATGGCGATCCAGCGGCGCGGCGCAGGCAGCACGAGCGCCAGTAGCGTTTTACCGAAGCTGCTGCGCAGACCCTGCAACAGATCGAGCAGATGGCCGCGCAGCAGACTGTCGGCGAGCAGCGTTTTGAGCGGGAACAGAACCCGTTTCTTTTCACCCATTGCGCGTGCAAGTTCAGAATGTGTGGCCAGCCAGTCGGCGATCAGCAGCGCCACCGGCACCGGCACCACATCGGATTTCAGCAGTCCTTGCGCCTTACGCTGCCAGCCGATGCAAGCAGCGACATCCAGCCAGGGAATCCTGCCGCCGGCCAGCAGCGTGCCCGCGTAAGCGCTGTAGTCGAGCCACAGCAGCTTGCTGCCGGTCATGCGATCGAGGAAGGCGGCCATTGGAGGAGGTCTGGATGAGGTCTTCAGGCTGCGGTGAGGCCGCCGTCGATCACCAGCTCCGAACCGTTGACCCACTTCGAAGCGTTCGAGGCCAGATACAGCACTGCCGAGGCGACATCGTCGGTCTTGCCGAAACCCATCGGATGCAGGCCCTTGATCGCCGCGGTGGCGCTGTCGAGATCCGGCGCCAGACCGAGGTCGACAAAATGCTTGATGAAGTTGTCGCCCATGTCGGTGCCGACAATGCCTGGATGGATCGAATTGACGCGGATACCGGTACCGAGCTGCGCGCATTCGATCGCGGCTGCCTTGGTCAGCAGACGCACACCGCCTTTCGAGGTGTGATAGGCGACGTGCGCGGTGGTGCCGATGATGCCGGCAACCGACGACATATTGACGATCGAGCCGCCCTTGCCGGCGGCGCCGCCGGGCGCCATCGTGCGGATTGCATGCTTCACGCCGAGGAACACGCCGGTGACGTTGACGTCGAGCACGCGGCGGAAATCCTCGACCTCGCATTGCGAGATCAGCGCCGCGGTTTCGATACCGGCATTGTTGACGACGATGTCGAGGCCACCGAAAAGCTGCACCGCCGCGGCGACCGCCGCCGCCCAGTCGGCTTCGATGGTGACATCGTGCCGGATGAACTCAGCCTTGCCACCGGCCTTGCGCAAGCGTGCGACCTGTTCCTTCGCCAGGCCTTCGACCACATCGGTGACCAGCACGCTGGCGCCGGCCTGCGCCAGCGCGCTAGCGATCTCCGCACCAATGCCGCGCGCAGCGCCACTGATCAAGGCGACCTTGCCGTCAATACGGAACGCCTTGCTGTAATCGTACATCTCGTCTCCTCGCTCTCTTATTTTTCGCGTCTGCGGATCACGGCCTCAATCGCAGACGAGGTGCTCGCGCGATTCGATGTCTTTGCGCGTGACCAAGCTATTTCTTCGTCGCTGACACACAGGCTTCGAGTTTGGACTTCAGCGCACCGACTTCGCCTTCGAGTTCCGCAATGCGAAGATCTTTCGGATTCGGCATGTAGAAACCCTGCAACTTGTCGGCGTCCATCTTTACCGTCATGTTGATTGCGGGGTTCTGCGCCCAGATCTCGCGGTTGTCGTTCCAGCTGCCGAAATAAGTCAGGTGTTTCGGCGGTTCGGGCGTAACCCATTCGGCGACGAACTCGTCATAAGGTTTCGAGCGTGCCAGGCGCGCGCGCCGCTCGGCTGAGCGCAGTTCGGCGGTGGCCTCCACATCCACCACCAATTGCTCTTTATCGTAGACCACCTTGTAGATATCAACGGCGTTCTCGTGCGACATCAAATCCTCGCGCAAATCCTTCATCACCAGTTCCGGATCGCGTTCGAGCACATCTCCATAACCGCCGCCGGCACCCTGGCAGATCATGTAGACCTCGCCTTCGGTGCACAGCTCGAAGGTCATGCCCATATCCTGGCTGGTGTATTTGCCCGGCAAGGGTTGTTCGTTCATCAGTTGCACGATGTCGAACACATCGACAATGCGCGGGTTCTTCTTCAGCTCGTCGAAGATGTTGACGCCCTTGATCTTGCAGAGTTGGTACGAAGGACACGAATAACCGCCGAACAGACCTTGCGCGGACGAAAACTTCGAGCCTTCGCAGCCGGTCATGAAGCCCCACATACCGGAGCCGCGCGCGGTGGCAATCTGCTCGTAACCCATGCCGCCGCGATACTTGCCGAAGCCGATGCGATCCTTGGCGATGCGTTGCGCGCCGAGCCGGATGATCGGGGTGTCTTCCTCGTTGATTTCGTGCTCGCCGGAATCCGCCATGAAGCCGAACACGGGCGATACCGAATGCTCGCCGTCGGCATGACTGCGCGCGCCCTGCCCCATGCCGTTGATGTCGCCGCAGAAGTTGCCGGTGACGTCGCCGTGCTGGTTAAGGCCGCCGTAAATGAAGGTCGCGGCCTGGTCGTACTGCGGCGCGAGGATCGCGGTATAGCGATGCGGCAGGCTGTAGTTGAACTTGCTCATCGGCACGTTCCAGGCCACGCAGGCCTTGAACATCGGCATCAGGCTCATGGCCTGCGGCATCTCGCCTTCGGCATCGATAACGCTGTTGCGATCGGTGAGAATCTCGATCGGTGACAGTACCGCCATCGTGTGCGGCAGATCGGGCCAGATGTTCTGCAGCAGGCCGGTACAGAGCGCGGCCTTGAACGAGGCCACGTTGGTGTTGACGCTGCGATTCATGAACTGCGGCGAGCTGCCGCGGAAATCGCAGATCATGCGATCACCCTTGACCGTGATCGCGCAGGAGATTTTTTGCAGTGCGTTCTCGCGCAGCGTCGAATCCATGAACTGCAAGACGCGCGTGGTACCGTCCGGCATCTCCCGAATTCGGCGGCGTACTTCAGCCTCGGTGTCCTCGAGATGCATGCGCAGCGTACCGGTGAGCAATTCCTCGCCGAACTGATCGAGGATCGCCGTGATGCGCTCACCGAGCCGCATGACCGCATGCAGCTTCACTTTCATGTCTTCGAGCTGCAGCTTCGGATCGCGCACCGAGTTCTGCAGGAAGGTGACAAGATCGCGCTTGAGCTGGTAGTTCTCGACGACCTTGAAGGGCGACATCTTGATGCCTTCGTCGTACTTGCTCTCGGCCGCCGCCGGCAGACCGCCGGGCTCGCAGGCGCCGTTTTCGCCTTCGTGGATGGTCGAGGACAGCCAGCAGACCAGTTGGCCCTTGTAGTACAGCGGCATCATCATCGACTGGTCGGTGTTGTGCACACCGCCGTAACGCGCGTCGTTGTGAATGAAGCCGTCGCCCTCTTTCACGCCGACAGTGGGATCGTCAACCCAGTTCTTGATGATGAAGCGGATCGGATAAAAACAGCAGGCGGCGAAGGTGATGATGCCGTGCGGGGCGATCATTGCGAGGTCGCCCTGCGCCGTGAAGATGGCGGTGACCAGATCGCCCCACTTGGCGCCAGGTGCTGCGCCCATCTGGTTGACCATCGTGAAGGATTCGGAGAGTGCGGCGTGGATCAGTCCGCGCACATGATTGATCTGGTGCGGATCGAGCTTCGTCGCCAGCGCTCGCTCCTCAAGTGCGGAGCGCGGCTGCACGCCGTGATTGCGCATGATCTCCGGATCGGGTCCGAGGAACAGCCGGTTGTCTGCCAGAAATTTATCCAGCAGCGCCTTGTCGTCTTTCGAAAGCTGCGCGTCGTTCATGCTTGAATCCTCGTTGTTGCTGTCGGTTCGAACGCGATGCGTTCGCTCAATGGCCGCCGCGCGTGAACCACACCGCGCCTTGGCTCGCGGCGTAGTAACGCCAGCCCGGTTCGACCAGATACGTTGTTGCGGGCGTCGTCACCAGCGCCGGACCATCGATGCGGGTGCCCACCGCCAGCGCTGCGATATCGTACAAACGCGTTTCAACCGCGCCATCGTGACCGGGGAAATGACACTGGCGTGTGCCGATCGGCGCAACCGTCTGGCCGATGCGGCCATCGTCCTGAATGCCGGAAAACTCTGCGGTCGACTGCACGACGTACGAGCACACGCGCAGCGTGTTGATGCGAATGCCGGTTTCGGGCGACTGACTGCCTTCGCCAAAGCGTTCGCCGTAGCGCTTGGAGAACTGGTCGATCAGCCGCAGCACGTCGCGCTGGCTGGTGAGCCGCGTCATCTCGCTGACGACGGCGGTCTGCACGCGCTGGTTGCCGTAACGCATATCGAGTTCAAGCCGGTATTCGATCTGCTTCGGATCGAAGCCCTGCCGCAGCAGATCCTCGCGGCCGCGCCGTTCGAGTTCTTCAACATTGTTGTTGAAGCCGTCGTAATCCGCGTAGAAACGCTTCAGATTGGCATCGAACAAAGTAGTCCAGGTGCTGATCTCGTGGATATGCATCTGGTTCATGTTGCCGGCGCCGACGGCCGAGAACACCGACGAAAACGGCGGTGCGAGAATACGGTCGATGCCGAGCGCATCGGCGATACCGCAGGCGTGCAGCGGGCCGTTGCCGCCATAGGCCAGCGTGGTGAAATGCTTCGGCTCGTAGCCGCGCGTGCGCAGCTCGGTGGAAATGCCGTTGGCCATATTAGCGTCAACAGTTTTCTTGATCAGCTTGGCGACTTCCACCGCGTCGAGATCGAGTTCGTCGCAGAGTTCGTTTTCAAACGCCTGCTTCGCGCGGCGCGGATTCAGCTTGATGTGGCCGTTCGCATAATTCGCCGGATCGAGATAGCCGAGCAGCAGATCGGCATCGGTGACGGTCGGCTTCAGGCCGCCGCGGTCATAGCAGGCCGGGCCGGGATCAGAACCGGCCGATTGCGGGCCGATCTTCACCGTCTTGAACATGCGCTCGTAACTGCAGATCGAGCCGCCACCGGCGCCGAGCGTGACCAGATGCACCATCGGCACCGATACCAGCCAGCGGTCGATCACCGGATTGAAATCGTAATGCTTCACACCGCCCTGATCGACGATGCCGATATCGAACGAAGTGCCGCCCATGTCGGTGGCGACGACATTGCCGAGCCCGGTTTGCAGCATCAGATGCTCGCTCGCAGCGATACCGGAGACCGGTCCGGAATGCACGGTTTGCAGCGCATCCGTGGAGTTCAGCTGCGCCATGCCGCCGGAGTTGTGGTTCACCAGCATCGGCTTGTCGTAACCCTGCGCACGCAGATTCAATTCGAGCGTGCCAAGGCCGTGATACATCGTCGCGTGCAGGAAAGCATCCATGATGGTGGACATCGAACGCGCGTATTCGCCTTTGCGGCCGGCAACCTGATGCGACAGCAGCAACGGAATCGCGCCGAGCAGATGCGCCGGATATTCCTCCAGGAAAATTTCGCGCACGCGCAATTCGTGCCTGGGATTGACCACGCTATTGGTGAACGCGACCACCAGCGCTTCGGCGCCGGCGTCGACCAGTTCGCGGATGCGCAGCCGCACATCATCCTCGTCGAGTTCCCAGAAAATATCGCCGAGATAATCGACGCGCTCGCGCACTTCGCGGATCATCGGGATCGGCACCAGCGCTTCCGGCCGCTGCGCATTCGGAATATCCATCTGCCGCTCTTCGGATAAACCTTCGCCGTAGCCGCGCGCACGCGATAGCGGAATCGTGCTCTTGAATCCGGTGGTCACCAGCGCACCGATGCGCGGACCTTTACGCTCGATCAACGCATTGGTACCGAGCGTGGTTGCATAACGCACCGAGTCGACCTGCGAAAGCAGCGCCGGCACTTCGACGTCCAGCTCCTTGCAGGCGTTCGCCAGCGCCTCATTGAAGCCGAGCGCCAGATTGTGATGCGTGGTCAGCGCCTTGCCCTGGATGTTGCGATCGCCCCAAGCGACGAAGCAATCCGTAAAAGTGCCGCCAATATCGACTGATACCCGTTTCATCGTCGTTCGCCCTAAGTATGGCTGTGGCCGTGCTGATGGCTGGCGTGAATCGCGCGACCCATCTTCACTTTTTCCAGCGCCAGGTCCGGACCAATCACCGGCTCCTTGACTTGGGTGCGATCCTTCCATTGCAGTTTCAGAGCATCGATATCGAACTCGATGTCGTAAACCGGCGGATGGCCGGGCGGCAGGTATTCAGCTTCGAACATCGTGGCGCACTGCGGGCAGTAGTATTCGAGGATGCGACACCAGGTCGGATCCGGCGAATAGGTCCGTGAATACAGCTTGGTATCGAGCAGGGGTTTGTGGATTTCACGCGGATCACGATCGTAAACACGCAAGCTGCGCTTATAGTTTTCACGCGCGGAATTCAGTACGTGATCGCAACGTCGGCATTCCCATTTCTCGGTATCGAGATTGATGCGCAAATATTCGGTGACGAGAACTTTCATGGTGTCTTGCTCCGCAATTCAGCGATAGTGATTGGGTGGTATTGGATCGGCGCGAGTCTGCAAAGCCTCAACTGCGCGTCAGCAGAATGTCGCCGGCGACATTGAATTCAAAGCGCCAGCCGGCTTCGATCCTGCAGGTGAAGAAGGCTTCTTCCAGCACGGCCGGGCCGGCCGCAGTTGCACCGGCCTGCTGTTCTTCGGCGCGGTACAGCGGCACCTCAACACGCTTGCCGTCCACCGCAATATTGCGCGTGCCTTTGCTCACCGCGGCTTGGATTTTTCCGCCGAATTTTCCGACCATCTGTGGATGTGCAATTGCCTTCACCACATTCAGCGAAACCGTGTGACGATACTGGCTGGAAAGACCGCCCGGCAATTTTCCGTTGGCCAGCACGACGCGGCTTTCCTGATCACCATCGCTGATTGAAAGCGACTTCTCCGTCGCGCAATCGGCCAGCGCGAAACCTTCGGCGAACATGCCGCGTTCGGCGCGCAGCAGCAGCGTTTTCTGCGCTGCCTTAAGTGCTTCGTCGTTCAAGGCCTGCAACGGCTCATCGTACTGGTGGCCGATGTCCGAAAAGCCGATACCGAATGCGGAAAACACCGCGGCCAGCCCCGGAATGATGACCTGCGAAATGCCGGCAGCGTCCGCCACCTTGCAGACGACGAACGGACCGGCGCCGCCGAACGCGGCGAGCGTCGTATCCCGATCGATCGTGCAGAACTTCTTCAAGCTGTCCGCGACTTTTGCAATCCAGGCATCTTCCATCGCCACTGCGGCGACGTCTTCGGAGATTCCCAGCGGCTTGGCGATCTGCTCGCCAATTGCGGCGCGCGCGCGGTCGATATCGATCTTCAATTCGCCGCCGAAATACGAAGCCGGATCGAGCAGACCCTGCAGCAGAAACGCGTCGGTGATCGTGGCCTCTTTGCCGCCGAGACCGAAGCACGCGGGCCCCGGCGCGCCGCCGACGCTTTCCGGCCCGACCTTGATGGCCTTGCCGTCAAGCTTGATGACAGAACTGCCGCCGACGCCGACGCTGACGACATCGCACAGCGGGAACGAGACGTCGATGTTTTCGATCTTGCCGCGTGCATGCGCACGTACGACGCCGTCTTCGACCAAGCCGATATCGGTGGTGGTGCCGCCGACATCCATCGATAGCAGACGCTTGAAGCCGTAATGCTGCGCAAGCGCTTTAGCACCTTCAGCGCCGCCGCGCGGGCCGGAGCTATAGGTCTTGCCGGCGCTGGTTTTAGCGACGCGCGCAGACAAGCCATCGTTGCGGAAGATCAGTAGCGGATTGCGGGTCTTGTTCTCGCGCAGCTTGTGCTCGGCGTTGTACAGAAAGCGCTCCATCGCCGGATGCAGAAACGCGTTGAACAGTGCGGTCCAGGTGCGCCGCGTGTCGTTCTCGTCTTCGACCAGTTCGTGCGAGAACAGGATCGGCAGCGCGCCCAGCAGGTGCGGCGGAAATTTACGCAGCAGGATGCGTTTGACGCGCTGCTCGGCGGCGCTGCGTTCGGCGCCGCCGAATGCGATCACCACGCGGTTCGCACCAGCCGAGGCGAGCATGTTGACCGCGCGCATCGCGGCGGTTTCGAGTACCGATTCGTCGAGCGCGGGATCGAGCGACTGCACACGTTCGCCGATCAGCGCGGCGAACAATTCCTTTTCGTTGCTGCTATTTTGCAGGGCTTCAAAGCTAAGGCCGCCGCCGACGATCAAGCCCAGCCGCGGCCCCTTGCGTTCGACCAACGCATTGGTGCCTTGCGTGGTCGAATAGCGGATGTGGTCGGTGCTGCGCAGCAGCGACATCAGATCTTCATCACCATAAATCGTCTTCGATACTTTCTTCAGGCCATCGAAGAAACATCTCGACAAGTCATAAGGCGTCGTTACCGTTTTCGTGCGATAGACGTTTTCACCGTCGATCACGCAGATGTCGGTGAGCGTGCCGCCGTTATCGATGTTGATCAGTTTACCCATGCGGAATGTTCTCGTTCAGATCTAATAATGTTCCGGAAATAAATAAGCACTGATCGCTTGAGTTCTTGCGTAGGCGCCAGGCTTACAGGCCGATATCAGCCGCTATAACAAAGTACGGCCGACGATGCGCACGTGACCAATCGGGCTAATCGTCCTTGATTGAAAGTAATGAATTGCGGCCGTGCGCAAGCACAGACCATTAGTCTTCAAGGCTGCCATCCTGCTCCTCATGTTTGTTATGTGCCGGATCACTTCTTGATGAGAGAAGCCGGCCGGCATTTTTTTTCGCTCAAGCTTTCACATCAGAACTGGACAACTTGAACGAGAAAATTTTTTGATGCTGCTCAACAGTCGTTGACTCTGCATTTAACGATCAGAGTCTAAGGTTTTAGCAATCTGGCATCGCTACCCGGCCGGGTAGTTCGCCGACACAACTTCACCAGAAACTCAACTATTGTGGTCTAGCCTGATCGTCACATTGGGTGCGTCAGACGCCCGACCAATTGTTTCGACGTTGTGTCAACAACTCTCGTCGGAGTCCAATGTGATCATTAGCCTTCGCGAAACAGGCCAAGTGAACTGCGCTATCGTCTCAGCCATTCCCAAGTCTCATCAATGCGCTACTCGTAAGATAGCGGTCGTAGATCGCTGGATCGTTGGCATGACTGGTGTGGCCGTTGCCGATCGTGCGGACTTGTTGCAGGCGTGTCATTCGATTGGTCTGTATGTCGAAGGAGTGAACATGCGTCCACGACCAGTAAGGATGCTTGCCATCCCATACGGTTTTGCTGCCATCTTCATACAGCGCAAACGCGCCGTCGAATGAACGGTAGACTTCCCCGCGACGATCATAAGAGACCATCGCAATCGGCAAGGAGGTCCGTGCATCGAACCACACGTGTTTCTTGCTGATAGGCGCGCGTGGGAATCTGATCGGCTCCGCTTCGACGACGATTGCTTCGGGCACTAGTTCTACGGTGGTGTCGAAAAATGTTTCGCCATGCGCGCCGCCATGCACCGGACGCTCCCAGTTGGAATCCTGCGAGTGCCAATCTCCATTTACCGCACCGAGCGTCGGACCGCGGCCGACGATCCGATAGTTGCCCCAGGTGTAGAGCGGATCGCCTGCTGCCCAGGCATCGGATAAATAGAGTGATGAGCCGGGAATCAAGGGCTCGAAGCGTTGGTCGGTAGGGAATTGGCGAATGCGTTTGAACGCTGGCAGATAGCCATACAACTCGGGAAACGTGCTTTGATCGTAGTCCCAGACATTCAGAAACGAAGTCCCCTTAACACTATCCGGCGCGGTGAAAAATATCGATTGATAACGTAGTTTGTCTTCATGCCCAGGCCAGTAGGGTTTTGGGTCCATGCTGATTCGCGCAATCGGTGAAAGCTCGGCCCACCCCAGGTCATAGCTGAAAAGCGCTTCGCCTTCCGGTGACAGATCGACTTCCTTGATCGCATAGAACGAAGCATCATGACGACCCCAGCTCAGCGTCAGCCCGGCGAATAATTCGATCGCAGATTGGCTATCGGGAAATGGATTTCCGCCAATCCAGGGCTTACCGTCTTTGGCGTTAACGACATTGCCACGCGTGTCAAACTTCGCCAGCCCGCGATTGCGCACTGTGGCTTGCAGATATTCCCACGGACTCAGGCGCATCACATCGAGCGTGGTTTTAGCGACTCGCAGCCGTCGTCCCATTTTTGATATTTGCAGATACTTGATCGGCTCCAGCAAGTCCTTGACGAGATCGACATTGGCTGCCGTGATCTCGTCGCCAGGCTTGATCCGGCCGCGCGTATAGGCCTCGATGGATAGTAGTTCTTCCGGATAGGCTTTGCTGATTTCTCCGTTCGCGGCGATGGCGTCCCATAGCGGCATTAAAACGCCAGCTCCCGTTACGCCGGTCGCCAGCTTTTTCAGGAAGTGACGGCGGCTGAAACCTCGGTCGTAACGGAGCAAGTGCATCAGAGCAGGGACGGTCTCATATCCTTCGACGATAGCGCTATTGTCATTATTGGCGATAAGCGCGCCAATCGTTGATCGCGTTCAGGAGAAACCAACTCTCACAGAGGAGCTTTCGGAAATACACTTGGACGATCCCCTGAAGCCCCTTGTGATCGAGCACTTGAGGATTCCCGCTCAGAACTGATAGCTGAAGCGAACTGTCACTTCGTTGGCATAGTCAAATGTCGAAATGACATTATTATTCGGGTTTCCATAAAGCCTGCCATTCAGATAGTTGTAGAACGCCTCGACGGTATAACTGCCATTCGGCTTCCAGCGAACTGCGGGCTGCATCAGAATGCCGCCTTGCGGATCGAACAGCATTGCAAAGTCGGCGCGCCACACCAGGTTCGGGAACGGTTGCTGGAATGCGAAGACGACATAGTTGGAACCGCCCTTGAGACCCGGCGTTGCAGTAGTCGCATCATCGCTGTAGGTATCCCTGCCGCCGTAGCCCTGCAAGGAGCGGCCGAGTAAATCGTCCTTGGTGCGGTGCATGTATTGCAGCACCATGTAAGTCGCTGGAAAACTCTGCGAGAAGCGCTGATATTTTTCCATGACCAGCGCGGCCACCAGGTTATCCTGCTTCAGAAAATCCTTGCCGAGATCTGGCGACGTGAATACCCGGCCTGGTGTGTAAGTCGCTTCCAGATTGATGATCAACTGATCAAGGATTGATCCGGGTTCGCCTTCCGTGATGTAGCTGACTCCGCCGCCCAGATTGGTCTCCTGGAAATATTCACGCGCGACATGGCCACGCAGGCTGCCGCCGGCCGCCGTGAAGAAAGTATCCAGCTCGTTATGTGCCGCCGCGAAATTGGCCGCGGGCATCGCCAGAAGAGGACCAGTCGATGGAAAATCGGTAATGCCTTTATTGAGACCGCGGATTCCATCGAGCCGGACACGCGCCGCATAATGGAACCATTCATCGGCGGAATACACACCGCCGGGCGAGGCTTCAAATGCGCTTTGTGCCAACAGCTGGCCAGTGGTGCCGATCTCACCCGTTGGATCGAGCGGATTCGGTGTTACTCCATTGTTGAGCCCATTTTCCGCTGCACCCAGTTCATTGACACTGCCATCCGAATTTACCGAGGGCAGATTCTTGTTGACATTCGTCGCCGTCCAGCGGAACACGCCGTCCGGATTGTAGCGGCGAACCGCGATCAGCTGAGCACCGAACTGCCCGAAGGTACCGCGCAAGCGCAGACCATAGCTCAGCTTGTTCCATTTGTCGTCACCATCCGTGTGATACATGTCCTGGATGGTGAACTGATCCGGAACGAGGTTGTAAGTAGTGTTGGGATTACCGAGAACCGTAGGCTGGAATTTCTGTACGTAACCGTCTGCGATGATGTCGTCGTTGATCTGATAATTCACACGCAACGCTGGCGCTGGCACGCGCTTGTCTGAAAACTCCTCCGAAGCGTAATCGAGAATCGAATGACGTCTCAGATCGAGGCCATCGGGAACATCCAATACGCGGAAGAAAATAGCCTGGCCCCAAGCGATCTGCTGATTTCCCAGACGAACGTCGAGCGGCCCGTGGTTGTAGTCCAGGAACAGCGCCGGGAAATACACCATGTAATTAGGGCCGGCGATTTCAAGCGGATTCGGGTGCTTGTCGCCTTGGACATGATATTGGAACAGATTGGGAGCACCGCCATAAATCTCCGGCAGACCACCTTGAATGCCGCCTTGCAGACCTGCGACACTGCCGGCATTGAAATCGCTGTAGTCACCGGGATCGCCAATCGCACGCAAGCGCGCCGTCAGGCTCAGATCCGAAGTGAACTTCATTCCCAGCTCCAACTCCGCACGCAGGATGTGATAGTTGAAGACATTATTAGAGGGCGCAATCGGCCGGGTGACGGTATTCGTAAGCGGAATCTGGCCGTTGACGCCCGGAGATGCAGCAAGGATCGTATTCAGAACTGGCGCTGGAAGTGCATTCAAAGCCGGTAAGGCGCTGCCATAGCCGGTTAAAGGGTCACCGGGATGGCGCGTGATCGCAACACCATCATAAACATTGCCACGCTCGTTGTCGGGATCGTCTGCGTTGCGGGTCGACAACGCCGTTTCGGGACGAATGAAGCCGCTAAATGTGAAGTCGAACTCCGGCATCAAGCCTCTAAAAAAACCCCGGCCAGAACTGGTGCTATCACTATCGGCGTTTGCAGATGTGGTCGTCGGCGTCGAATCGGCAGACGTTTCGACCGTCGATTCAGGAGTCGATGACGACGCACCTTCATCCTGAGCATAAACGGCAGTCCCGACCAGCAGAACCAGAATTCCAAAGCTTGAATACACACGAACGCGAGCCGTGTTTTTTTCCATGTTTCTCCCCTCCTTGTAATTGATACTTTTAATTTTTAGCGCCAGCAAGAAGTTCTATCCCGTCGTCGTCGGGTAACTCCTTATCCACCGATGCGGATAATCTTTCCGGAATGTCCCACAGCCAACACAACATCGCTGCCACCGGGCATGCTCACTCCTTGATACCAAGTGGTTGCGGAATCGCCACCGATACCATGACGCCAGGTTTTTCCGTCGTCGTCGCTGAGTAGCATGTCGCGCATGCCGGTGACATAAACTTTGCCGCTCGCCAATGACCGCACGCCTAGCAACACAGCTTCACCGCCGTGAGGATTGACTTCTGTCCAGGTGGCGCCGTGATCGCTTGTCCTCAAAACCGAACTTGCCTGTCCTACCGCATAGCCAACTCCATTGACACGCATATCGATTGCAAACAGTGAGGCATCGCCCTTGTGCACCAGCTTCCAGCTGGCGCCATCGTCTGTCGAGTGCTGGATCATGCCGAACTCACCGACGATCGTAATCGAACCGTCTTCGTCGACACTCGCCGCGTAAACATGCGGCTGCACACCTTCATCGGCCACACCTTTCCAATCTGGTGTGAGGGTTGTCCAGGTTTCACCGTTATCTTCGGACTTAATCACCGTGCCGAATTCACCAACTGCAACCGCACGTCCTTTTGAATTAAGACTCACCGAGAACAGACGTCCTTGCGAACCGGAGTCAACTTTTTTCCATGCACCATTACCTTCTTTCAGCAATACAGTGCCCGACTGACCAA
This sequence comes from Rhodospirillales bacterium, assembly GCA_903970615.1. GTDB lineage: Bacteria > Pseudomonadota > Gammaproteobacteria > Nevskiales > Nevskiaceae > Nevskia. The sequence goes on along the minus strand of CAJCJH010000008.1, from coordinate 13,257 downwards.
CCGCTATTGCACGACCTCGACTGGTCGACACTCCCAATAGCGCGAGCGGTGTTGGAACATCATCAGCCGCCTTCCAGTTTTTTCCAGAATTACTGGTTTCCAGAATTTCACCACCTGCACCCACCGCAAAACCTTTTTGCTGATCGAAAGCGATCGCAAACAGCGCTTGATGCGCAGTACCTGAAGTAATGATGTCGAGACTATCACCCTGTACGGTGGCTGAAGCCACCGAACTCAGCGCGATTACCGCGCCGGCAACCAACAGACCATTTACAACTCCTGCTTTCATTTTGATCAATATCCTGCGGTGGAACGCGCGGAACTAGTGAAGTCTGACCGGCCAGACAAAGCCGGTCAGACGGTTCGCATCAGCCGACACCCAGCCTCTGAATGGCTTGGTTAGTCAGGTATTTGCTGTAGACATCCTGACCACCATCGTCGTAAGCACTCTTGTAACCGCCGGTCACTTCCTTGGCCTGGACGATGCGGCTCATTCGATTGGATTGGATGTCGTGAGTCATCACATGCGTCCAACTCCAGATCGGGTTGCCAGCCTTGTCTTTCATTACAGTGTTGCCATCGATGTATTGGCCAAAGGCTGGCTCGAATGACTTCCACATTTCTCCGCGGCGATCGAAAGTGATGTAAGCGACGAACATGCTGTTGCGGACATCGATATACACACGCTTCTTTCCGACCGGCGCGCGCGGATAACCGGTCGGCTCAGCTTCGAGCACCAGCACCTCCGGAATCAGTTCTACACTGCTATCGAAAAACGTCTGCCCTTTCGGGCCGCCATGTACCGGCTTTTCCCAGTTGGCATTGCGGCCGCCGTACCAGTTCTGAGAAATCGAGCCAAGATGCGGTTTGCGTTCGACAATTTTGTAATCACCCCATGTGAGCATTGGATCACCCGCCGCCCAGGCATCCGACAAGAAGATCGTTACACCGGATACCAGCGGTTCAAAACGCTGATTGGCGGGGAAGGTGCGAACGCGCCGGAACGCTGGCAGATAACCGATCAGATCGGGAAATTTGCGCTGATCGTAGTACCAGGTGTTGAGGAATGATGTGCCGGCAGTGTCCTGCGGTGAAGTGAACCAGACCGACTGATATCGAAGGATATCATTCTTGCCTGGCAAGTAAGGACCATCTTTCCCGGTACGCGCGGTGGCATTCAATTCAGCCCAGACGAAATCGTATTGATAAGCAGTTTCTCCGGTAGGTGCGATATCCCAATCACGGATGGCATAGATCGAGAAATCATGCCTTCCCCAGCTCAGTGTGAGATTGGAGATGGCCTCATTGCCAGTCTTTGCATCCGGAAAAGGATTGCCGCCGATCCACGGTTTACCGTCCGCAGAATTAACGATGTTACCGTCTGCATCGAACTTGGCTTTGCCTTTGTTGCGTAAGGTCGCCTCCAGATACGGTGCCTGAAAAAGTTTGCTCGCATCTTTTGTCGGCGCAATGATGGTGATCTTGCGGCCCATCTCTTTTACCTGATGGTATGCGATGGGATCGAGTAGATCCTTGACGGCATCCACATTAGCCGAAGTAAGCACATCACCGACCTTGACCTTGCCTTTCGTATACATCTCGATCGACGTCAATTCGTCAGGATAAGCTTTTGTGGTGTCTGCACCGTTTGCAATAAGCGGCCATAACGGTGCGAGAACGCCTGCGCCGGCTGCACCTTTTAGCGTTTTTTCGAGCAGGGCACGACGGCCGTAATTGAAATCAAACTTTTTGATATGCATCGTTCATCTCCTGAATCACACCGGATTAACATCTATATAAGAAGGCGGAGCCGCCTCCAGAGCGCCTGCGGTACTTTTTGCAAGCACCTTCTTAGCTACGTTCAAAATCACCGATTAGTTGCGAAAGCCTGATTACATTACTGATCGAACTGATTTATCCATTTACTTATAAACACCTGCGATTACCGCTTGGGATGGCACTAATTCATCCGCGCTCATATACATTGAAAGATCTACACCTTCACCCACCAGTAAATCCTTGCGGGCGACAAACCGCGGCTTCACCAGATAAACCAGTAGCGGCAGCACCACCAGCGCCAACACCATATTGATCAGCATGATGAGCACGAGCAGCAAGCCCATATCTGCCATGAATTTGAGACTCGACAAGAAGTACCACGGTAGGATGCCAATGAACATGATCGATGCAGTGAACATGATTGCCTTGCCGGTAGTCGTCAGCGAAGCAGTAATCGTCCGCCCCCAATCCTGATCCTGAATGTGATACTCCTCACAAATCCGGCTTAACAGATAAATTCCATAGTCGATTCCGACGCCGACACCGATCGAGGCCACCATCAATGAATTGATGTCGAGACCAATGCCCATCAAATGCATCGCTGCGCCGAGAATAAGCGTCGACAGATTCACCGGAATCAGCAAGATCAGGCCAGCGACGAAGGAGCGATACGCGAAACTGCACCCGAGCAGAATCACGATATTCAGGCAGCCGAGAATGACCCAATGGAAACGCTCGACGACATTATTCATCGCCTGCTGCAAGGCGATGGTTCCGGTACCCAAGCGAACACGGAACGAGGGATGATCGCGGCCTACCGCATCGACGGCTTTACGCGCTTCAAGCAGCGCCGCATCGACTGTGTCCTGCCTGTTGTCCTTGTACCAGAGCGAGACCGTGCCGTTCTGCTGCTCGAAGTCGATGATGTTGGAAAATGCTTTTGGACTGCTGCCCATCAATACCGCAGACGCTGCTGCATTGACGGCGTCGTTGCGCGGGTCTAGGGGCATCCAGCGTGGATCGCCACCTGCAAACAGGCGATTGCCTTCCATCAGATAGTCGCCGAGAGACAGCGTCGCTCGCGGCGGATTCGGCGCGCGCTCGATCAGATCCTGCACCTTGAGCATCGTCAAAACCGTATCTGCCTGATGATCGACACGGTTCGGATCGCGCTGATTCTTCGCTTCAAACACGATCTCAAGCGTATTCACGCCAGGGAAGTTATGGTTGATCTGCCGTACCGCGCTGTTGAACTCGGAGTCGTCCCAAAGCAGATTGCTGCCCTCTGTAGGATTTCCGATCTTGATCTGCAGTGCGGTATAGGTTGCGAAGATGGCAACGGCGGCAACCACAACCGTGGTAACGCGCGCGCGCTTGCCGAAGGTGAGGCTTGCGATCGTTACCAGCACCGACTTGAATGAACGCATGAATAGTGACTGCGGGCCTTTACCGACCAGACGATCGACATTTCTGGGTGCCGGCAATGCCGCCAGCAGCAGGGAGATCAACAGCACACCTGTCGGGATCAGCCAGATTGCCCAGAAGCCGCAGAACAATGCGAAGCGTTCCATCGCGGGAATGGGTGCGATGGCGATCAGAAAGATGCCGACGATATCGGTGAAGATGCCAAGCACCGACGGCGCCATCATCACACCCATCGTAATCTCAGCAGCCTTCACGCGGTCGCCGACATGCGAATAGATTTCGTAATAACGCTCGGTGAATTGAACGCAATGCGAGAATGAGCGGGCGACCAGTAGCAGCGGAACAATCATCAGCAAGGGTTCGATCGGCGACTTCAGCCAGCCCACAAAACCGAAGCCCCATATCGCGGCGGTCAGGCTGGTCACGATCGGCGTGACCACTCCGACGATGTTGCGCATGTACAGCGCCAGCGCCAGAATCAAGGCGCCTAATGTAATGGCGAAGATCTTGAACATCTGCGACTCATACTGATAAACCCAACCGGTCAACGCGGGTTGTCCGGCCAGATAGACCTCATGATCCGCGTCCTGATTTTTCATCACCAGGTCGTGTACATATTTGAAAGCAACTCCGTAGTCGAGTCGCTGCTCGATGAACGTCGCATTGATCAGCGTCGCCGAGCCATCTGCCGAGACCAGGAAGTTTCGAGCGTTCGGAGATTTCTCGACGTTACTTTTGAATGCATCGACTTCTTCCTGTGTCGATGGAACGTGATCACCCATCAGCGGACGCATGTCGACGCCAAACGGAGTGGCCTCGGCATAGCGGGCCTTTTCTGTGGCAATCGAAAGAATCTGATCGTGATCGATACCGGGAGCGAGGTCGATATCGCGCGTCAATTTCCAGACTTTGGCGAGCGTCTCGGTATTGTAGATGTCGCCACCCTTGCGCTTGACCATAATGGTGACGGTCAAGGGATTGCCAAAATTCGGGTGATCCTTGAATACCTGAACGAAGGGATCGTCCTTCGGCAGAAGATCGGAAAAGATTGTCTTGAGTTCGACGTTGCGAAGCCCGGCCACGAAAAATAAGGTGACGATCACGAAGAATCCGGTAGATAGACCCCGGTGCTGCATGACCCACTTCGCAATTCTAAATCGCATCAAATAATTCCCGGAAACTTATGTAGTGAAGCCAGCACAAAGCGTTCATGGCTTCCTGCGTGATATCTATCGGTATCGGTACTGGATTTGAATAGAGGTCGTAACTGGTGATTTTCCAGACGGCGAATTCTTCAGGCGCAAAAAAATCGCCGCAGAACATTTTTTCTGACGGTGGACACTGAAGTGATCTGCCACAGTTGCCTGTGATCGCACGTTTGCTTACTCCTCTCTCTAATTTATTTTTGAACGCTTTAACACGCTGCAATGTGCGGTGCAGCATTTCTTCGCTTGGAAGATTCACCGAGTCTTGCATTTGAAGCTGTTTGCATTAGAGCGGTCGGCACCCGGCTTCACACTACACTAACGGGTAGTTTTGACTCAGCCTCCATCATTCGACTTCGATGAAAACGCGGCATAAAACTATCGCTCATAATGCGTCAAATCTTGAATCTAAAAAGCTCGCGGTCGACGGGTTGTTGCAGTGGCTGGAGGAGCAAATGCTATGAGCGGCATGAAATCCATAAGGGCTTCGTCGAGTAACGAAGTCGGCACGTATAAACTGTTTGCGCAGCCCGATTATCTCGGCGCTATCCGCCGTGATGCAGTGCTCGATCGCGCGCTGGCCAGCGATGCACCCCACATCATCATTTTTCAGGCACCGGCCGGGCATGGTAAATCCACGCTTTTGCAGCAGGCCAAAACCGGCTGCGAGGCGCTGGGTGCGGCGAGCGGCTGGCTGACTTTCGACGAGGCAGACAATGATCTGCGCCGCTTTTCAATGCATCTACACGCACTGCTGGCTTCGCTCGCCGGCGACGAGAATATTGATGACGCCGATGACGCAATACTGCTGGATCAGAACGCCAGTCGGGTACGGCGTCGGCGCTCGGATGGGTTCATCAATCGGCTCTTGCAGTTTGATCGGCCGGTAGCTTTGTTCCTCGACGAATTCCAGACCCTGAAGAATAAGTCGATCCTGTCGTTCTTCAGGGAACTGCTCGATCGCATTCCGCCCAATGTCAGGATTTTTATCGGCTCTCGCGTCACGCCGGAAGTCGGGCTGGCCCGATTGATTGTCAATCGGCAAGCCTTGTTGCTAGGTGCCGACGAGTTGCGTTTTAGCCGCGCTGAAGTGGAGCAGTTTTTTTCCGGCGCCAGCGACTTATGGATCACCAGCGAAGAACTCGACGCCATTCACAAGCAGACTGAAGGTTGGCCCGCGGCCTTGCAGTTGTTCAAGCTGTCTCTGGGCAGCCCCACGGTACGAAAATCGCTCGGCGATCTGAGCAGTTACCGTTCGCGTGAACTGGCCGAATATCTGGCCGACAATGTTCTGCTGCTGCAACCCCCGCGCACTCAGGATTTCCTGCTGCGCACTTCACTGCTGACGCGCCTCTGTGCGCCGCTGTGTGACGCCATTACCGGATGGCATAACTCGCAGGAAATGCTGCTGTTCCTGGAGCGCTCCGGGCTATTTTTGCGTAGTCTTGATTCAGGCCGTCAATGGTTCAAATATCACGGTTTGTTTTCGGCTTTCTTGTCCGAACAGTTTCGTGAGCTGTCCGAGGAATCGAGCGAAGCGGCACATCGCTGCGCAGCCAACTGGTATCGGCAAAACGGCTTCCACGAGGAAGCGATCTATCACGCGATAGAAGTCCACGATTACCCATTCGCTGCGGAAGTTCTGGACACCTGGGCTTCGCGGCTCATCGCAGACGGTTATCTGATGACAGTAGAACGCTGGTTCGATCACATTCCTCTTGATCGACTCAGCCAGCATCCGCTGCTGCTGATCAAAACGGCGTACGCCCTGATATTCCTTCGTCGCCAAAAGAAGCTCAAACCAGTTCTGGATTTGCTCAAACGTCCATCGCTGGCAATCCCCCGTTCAACTGTGAAAACGGATATCGTCCGAGCCATGGCGGCGATGATGAGCGACGATCTTCGGCAAGCCTTCGCAATCATTTCAACGGTGCATCTACAGGATCAGGACCCCGAGGGTTTCGATGCCTTTCAGCTGGGCGCGGCTGCGAACCTGATTGGCTACATGCAGATGGCAACCGCTCAGTTCGAAAATGCGAGGGAATGCCTTGCGCTGGGACGCGCCTATAGCGATCGCATGAATGCGACATTCAGCGGCGGCTATTCGGTTGCGGTGATCGGCACCAATCTGTTGATCCAGGGTTTACTGCGCGAGGCGCTCGAACGTTTTCGCGCGAGCATGGCCGAGCAGAAAACCTATTTCGATAAATCCTTTGCCTCGGCGTCGATGGTCGCGTGCTACATCTGGGCGCTTTATCAGGCCAATGCACTCGACGAAGCGGAATCCATGTTCGCGCAGTATCACGATGTCATTTCGGATTCGGTGATGCTGGATTTTCTCGCCGTCGCATACCTTTCGATGGCGCGCATTCACGACGCCCGTCATCGTCCGGAAAAAACCCTGGAACTGTTGGACGAAGCTGAAAATATCGGCTATAGCAACAAGTGGCCGAGGTTGATCCGCATCATCAACTGGGAGCGTGTACGGCGTTCGCTGATACGCGGGGAAACGAATCGCGCCCAATCGATTGCATCGCGCTTGCAGGAAGATAGCGCAACGGATACTCCTGAGAACTGGATTCTTTTTTCCGAGGAATCCGAAGGGAATGTCATTGGCGAAATCCGTCTCCGCATCCATCGTGGCGATTTCGATGAAGCGCTTATGCGGCTGGATCAGGCGCTGGCTACCGCGCAGCGTCAGCGTCGCGTCCATCGACAGATCAAGCTGCTGGTGCTGCGCGCGCTCGCGTATTTGCACAACAGCGCAGCTGGCAATGCCCGCCGTAGTCTGCGTGATGCACTGGAACTGGCGCAGACCGGCGGTTTCATTCGGCCGTTTCTGGAAGAAGGCGATGGCATAGCCGATCTACTGCGCGAAGAAGTCATCAACCGCCGGGCGCATCCGCCGATGAGTGAAACGTCAGTGCTCTCGCTGCATTTCCTCGAAGAATTGATTTCGGCAGCAGGCATCGATCTCGATCATCCTCAGGCTCAAGGCGATTTGCACCCGCTGGAATCCTTGACCGAAAAGGAAAAGAAAATTCTCACTTATCTGAGCAATGGAGTTTCAAACAAGGCGATGGCGCGTCAGATTTTTTTATCCGAGAACACGATCAAGTTCCACTTGAAAAACATCTATTCCAAGCTCGCGGTTTCAAGCCGCGTACAGGCGATAAATGCAGCTCGGCAAATGGGGATCATTTGATTAAAGCTGCGGCTCGGCAAAAAGTTCCGAGCTGAAATGAGCGGCACGCCGTATCAGAGGAAATTCAGCAAGCCGCATCGTGATGACTTTGGCTTTTCTCAAATCATCGTTCGCAAATGTCCACTATCTGCCAAAGTATGGTGAATTAAACTTTGACAATGGCGGAAGATTGTCGTCGCCAGTCATTGGACTGATTCCGTGCTGCAGCGCTGCGCAGACCAGAAAAAATGCAACTGCCAGCACTGCTGCAAACAGGGCGATGACATCCGGCATTGATTTGGGTTCTTTTCTTATCCATTGACCCGACAGCCGATCGGGAAGAGTTCTAGACCGAAATCCACTGATGATTTTGAGCATGCTTTTCTCCCCTACTGAACAACGATCTGTCGGATGATTTCTCAAGATTCGCAGTCATCAGACGATATGAATTCGTTCTTATCCAAGCTTGACCGATCACCTGAACTTCCCTGTCAGTGACGATAGCCGCGCACCCTCACTTTGAAATCCATCGCAGGCCCTGGAGTTGGAGCCGTCTTGGTTTTCAAAGTGTAATCGGCAGGCTCCAGCGCGAGATCCAGCTTGTAGAACAGGCGCGCCATCGATAGCGCGATCTGCACCTCGGCGAGGCTTTTGCCGAGACAGGTGTGTGGCCCTCGACCATACGGCGAGTACGCACCGGGCTGCAGATGTTCGGCGCGCGGTTTCTGGAAACGATCGATGTCGAACCGGGTTGGCTCGGGGTAATACTCTTCCATGAAGTGCGGCACGCTGGTGCCGACATAAAGCAATTCATCTTTCGGGATCAGATGGCCCTGGAACATGAAATCCCGGGTCGCAGTGCGCATCTGTGCAACGGCGATCGGATACAGCCGCATGGTCTCCATGATGGCGCCCTGCAGCGATGGAATCTTCTTGAACAGCTCGTCTTCTTCAATCGTGCCGCTGGCGAACAGGACATCCACTTCCTGATGGATGCGCGCCAGCACTTCCGGATGCTTGAGTACGGCGTAGACGATGGCCGCGGTGGTATTGGCAACGGTATCGAGCCCGGCGACATAAGGGCCCGTCAAGGTCAGAATAAGATCACTCGCCGGCATGATCTCCGGATGATTCTGATGCGCTTCCATGACGTCGTCGATCAGATTTTTGTCTTCGTCTTTCTTCTGGCCCGCAGTACGGTAATAGTCGGCGATCATCTTCGCGCCGAGTTCCTGCACTCGCGCCTTGGCCTTCTTGTACCTGGGAAATTTCAACAGGAATTTCGGGCGCTGACGAGTCACCAGCACGTTGAGGATATGCAGGATGGTGACGCGGATATCCTTCACATATTCGAGCGGTGCTACGCCAGTAAGAATCGTTCCGAGCTGGTCGACCACCATGTACTGCATGGCCTCGACCACCGGCACCATTTTGCCAACCGGCCAGTCGCGTACGAACGCGCGATCGGTCAGTTCAACCAGTTCGTTATAGCGGCCCTTGATCGATTCCTTGGAATAGCCGCGCTTCATTACATCGCGCAGTGACTTGTGGCTCTCGCCGTCTTCGCCGGTGAGCGAACGGGTTGCACCGTATTCGGCCACCAGGCCTTCCCAGAACTCTTTCGAGCGCAGGCATTCGCGGCCTTCGCGCGTGCCCATGAAGTTGGCCGCCTCGACACCGGCGATGGTGGTGTAGTTGTTGCCGAGAATGTTGACGCGGAATACCGGCCCGTATTTTCGGTAGCAGTCGACAAAAAACTGCGCCGGGTCTTTCGCCATGCCGAGCACATTGCCGATCAGCGGCAAGCCCGGCACTTTTGGCGTACGAGTCGGGGGCGTTTGCGGCGCGACGGAATCTGTGATCGTACTCATGGCTAATCCGCTCAAGGCATCTGCATTGCCGAGAGTTGCTCGGCTACCGAGCAGGATTAAACAGTGATTGCGACTTGGCCGGTTCCCCCAATTGGACTAGATGCAGTCTTGGGGACGGCGGGAACACTGAAGATTCCGCGGCCAATATTAGCTGCGTTGACGAGCCCCTCTTTCGCGGATCAGCGCGAGATATTTACAGCCTTTGCAGAATGCCCACGATGACGTTGATCGGAATCGAGTCGCCTATCGCGGCTCGTGATATCGGCTTATATGGCTGAGAAACAGGAACGCCGGTACTGATCAGGCAGCGATTGGATGTTGATCCGAAGACGAGGGATTCGTCTGAATTGCGCGCGCCGACGTCTGCGACGACCGGCGCGGCCGCTGGCTTAAAAGATCGGAAACGATGAATCCAAACAGCGCCAAGGCAGACAGGCCCAGGGCGCCACAAATCGCCAAAACGAACGGGAGTGCAGAAATTTCCATCGCAAATTCCTCAAGAAGCTTTGCCAAACCGAGGCCAACTCGAATCAAGCTGGCTTTATAACGACTATCTTCTTGGAATTGATGCACTGCAACAAGTGACATTTTGTCCGTACAAGCTTAATAAAAACTAAACCTTAAAGGCCGTAGCGGGCGAAACTCTGAAGTCACGTGGAAACGAGCTTCAACCCCCGGACACAGCAGTGGGAGCATCCTCTCAAAAGGTGCGGAGCCAAGCCGGCCGCACCATCGAGAAGAACTTCAAAACCCCGATCGTCGCTTGCTGACTCAAACCCCAAAACCGCCGGAGACGTTGATTTGCTGACCGGTGACATACGTATTGGTTGCAAGGAAAGTCACCGCGTGACCGATTTCCTCGGGCTTGCCCCAGCGTTTCAGCGCAAGCAATTTCTGGGTTTCGTCGATCCACTTCTGGTCGAAGACGCCGCGCTGGGTCAGTTCGAGAAACATACCCGCATTGATCACGCCGACCAGCACCGAATTAGCGCGAATGTTATGCACGCCCTCTTCCTTGGCGATCCCTTTGACCAGCGCTTCATTGGCGGCCTTCGGCACCACCGACAATCCATCCTTGCTCGGCCACCACAAATGGCCAGCCGAACCGAGATGCACATAAGAACCGCCGCCTTGCGCGCGCAACTTCTTCAAACTCGCCTGCACGACGTTGAAGAATCCCAGCATTTCGATCTCCACCGATTGCCGCCATAAGGCCGGCGTCGCATCGGCGAGAAACACCTGCTCCACCACCGGTCCCGCAGCGAACACCACCGTATGAATCGCAGCATGCGCGGCGAATGCTGCGTCGGTGGCTGCGGCAACACTTGCCGGGTCGGTGACATCGGCAGCATGCGCGCTGGCTTTGCAACCCGCCGCCCTCAAATCCTCGGCGAGCTTTTCAGCCACTTCCCGTTTGCGCCGATAGACGATGGCGACTTCGCTGCCCGCCTCCGCAAGGCTGCGCACCACGCAGCTGCCGATACCGCCGCTGCCGCCGAACACGAGGGCTGCGCCTTTGGGAAACGGATTTGCATTCATTGAGCACACCGGCTGGTTCGAGTTTTTTCGCATTTTCCGCAGCGAGTTCGATAACGGCCTCACCCATTAGGATGGTGCGCCGGACAGGCGCGAATCGAGCCCGACAGTGCACTCGGGCGAAATTGCTTAACTGCGATTCACGCTGGCTGCGGCCAGAAATGCCGGGCGTTCACCGCCGCCATGCAGCACCAGATTGCTGCCGCTGACATACGCTGCGGCTGACGAAGCCAGCCAGACGCAGGCATTGCCGATGTCTTCCGGCTCGGCGAGCCGCTGCGCCGGAATCGTCGCGGCCACGGCGGCGACGCCGGCATCATCGCCGTAATGCAGTGCGGATTGTTCCGTGCGCACCGGGCCCGGCGTCACTGCGACAACCCGTACTTTCGGCGCCCATTCCACCGCCAGCGATTGCACCAGACTCAACACGCCCGCCTTGGCCGCACCATACGCCGCGGTTCCGGGCGACGGACGCAAACCGCTGACGCTGGCGATGAACACGATCACGCCTTCGCCCTGCGTCTGCATCTTCACGTTGGCGAGCTGCGCCAGGTGCAGCGGCGCCAGCAGATTGAGCTGGATGATCTTGTCGTGCAGCCGCGGCGACGCCGCATCCGCCAACGCGAACGGTGCGCCGCCGGCGTTGTTGATGAGCACGTTGATCCGGCCATACCGCGCAACCACGGTTTCGATCATCGCCGCGCGTGCATCGGCATCACGCAGATCGATCGCAATGAAGTCTGCGATACGATCGGCAACCTGCGGCAAGCTCTGCGGAGGCTCGCGTCCGCAGACGATAACGGTTGCACCGGCCGCAAGAAAACATTGGCTGATGCCACGACCCACGCCCTTGGCACCGCCGGTGACCAGAACAATCGGAGACTGCAAGCACGACTCCCGAACAAGATTGATTGCGTTCGATGCTAGGTGATCAGCGCCACGGCTCCTTAGTCCAAAAGGACGAAGCATTGCGCCACGTTGCACACGAGGATGCCGCAAGTCCGCCGCCCGCTTGCGGCAGCGGCATCCGCCACGTACCGAGCGCCGCTCATGCCCGAATCATCCGCACCCACGCAAAAGCCTGTACCCGAAGGCCGCTACGTCTCGCTCCAGAACGGTCGCCGCATTCACTATCTGGATCAGGGCGCGGGCGAGGTGGTGGTGTTGCTGCACGGTTCGGGCAGCGGCGCCTGCGGCTACAGCAATTTCAAGGGCAATCTTCCGGCGCTGGTGGACGCCGGCTATCGCTGCATCGTTCCCGACCTGATCGGCTATGGCTACTCCGACAAGCCGGACGATGTCGACTACCCACTCGACTTCTTCATTGAATGCGTGAAGCAGACGCTCGACGCCATCGGCGTACAGCGTTACACCTTGATCGGTAATTCGCTCGGCGGCGCCATCGCATTAGGGCTGGCGCTGGCGCATCCATCGACGGTCGAACGCCTGATCCTGATGGCGCCGGGCGGACTCAACGACCTGCCCGACTATCTGGCGATGCCCGGCATGGCGGCGATGTTCGCGCTGTTCGGCCCCGGCAAAACGCCGACTGAAGCGGCGATGAAGGAATTTTTCATCGAGGCGTTCGTGGTGAATCCAGCCGTCGTCACCGACCAGCTGGTGCATGAACGCTTCGAGCTGATGAAGCTGCAGAATCCGCAGGTCATCAAGACGATGAAGGTGCCGAACCTGGCTTCGCGTCTGCCGGAAATCGAATGTCCGGCGCTCACACTCTGGGGCCTGAACGAAAACATGATGCCGGACAGCGGCATTCTGCGGCTCGCCAAAGGCCTCAAAAACGGCCGCATGGTGCTGGTGCCGAATTGCGGCCACTGGGTGATGATCGAACACTGCGCGCTGTTCAATCGCATGGTGATCGATTTCCTGCGCAATGGTTGAGGCCGGGATCACCGCCTTGGGCGTGAATGCCGCGATCGAGCGCGCCGCTTGCGAACACAGACTGCTGCACCGGGCGCGTTGACGTGGCGCTTGATACCGCGCTGCTTGAACGTCTCGGCGACGAGCTGTTTGCCGCGCTGCGGGCGCGCCGCGTGGTCGACCCGCTGACGCAGCGCGTGCCCGCACTCGATATCGACGACGCTTACCGCATCTCGCAGCGCTTCCTGGCGCGCCGCGAAGCCGATGGCGAACGCATCGTCGGCAAGAAGATCGGCGTCACCAGCAAGCCGGTGCAGGACATGCTCGGCGTGCATCAGCCGGACTTCGGTTTCCTGCTGGATAGCATGCAGATCGCAGA
>CAJCJH010000007.1 GCA_903970615.1 Rhodospirillales bacterium | reverse complement strand
TGCCGCGCGCCAACGTCTGGCAACGGCTGCGTTTCTGGTTGAATGCGCTGTTCATCGATCACGCGATTTTCAGGATTTTCTACAACACGCGCCGCGCGCTGACTCCGGATTTTTTTCGGTCGGGCCATCCCTTGCCGTATCAATTGCGCGGCGCGGCGCGCGCGGGTGTGCGCAGTGTGCTGAACCTGCGCGGCACGGAAACGCATATCGGCAGCAATCGTCTCGAATGGCTGGCGTGCGAGGCGCTCGATATTCCGGTGCTGCATTTGCCGATCGGTTCGCGCAGCGCGCCACAGCGTGACGAAGTGCTGGCGCTGATCGATCTGTTCGATCGCCTGCCGCGGCCGCTGCTGGTGCATTGCAAATCGGGTGCGGATCGCGCCGGCTTGGCCAGTGTTATTTTTCTGATGACGCAAAAAAATGTGCCGATGGAGGAAGCCATGCGTGAAATGCAGTTCTGGAAACACGGCCATATCCGGCAGGCGAAAACCGGCGTGCTGGATCATTTCTTCGAGACTTACCGCGGATATCGAGACGCCCACGGCGGTATCGATTTCCGCAGCTGGGTGCGCGACGTTTACGACCGAGATGCGGTGGAGCGTTCGTTCCATTCCAGCTGGTGGGCGAATCAGCTGGTCGATTTCATCCTGCGCCGCGAATAGCCGCAAGCACTCAGCGCTGTGCGAAAATGCGGCTGATCTTCCTCAAGGCCAGCGCCAACTCATGGACAAACGACTGCTCGATATTCTGGTCTGCCCGGTGACCAAAGCGCCGCTGATCTGGCACGCGGATAAGCAGGAATTGTGGTGCAAGGCCTCGCGGCTGGCGTATCCGGTGCGCGACGGGATTCCGGTGATGCTCGAAGAAGAAGCGCGGCCGCTGGCCGACGAAGAATTGCAGTCGGCGCGTTGAAAGCACTTGAAACCAGGCGCCCTTGAGCGCTGAATCGAGCGCCGCCATTCACTTCCAAATCGTCATTCCCGCGCGCCTCGGCTCGACCCGGCTGCCGCGCAAGGTGCTGCGCCATCTCGCCGGCAAGCCGCTGGTGCAATGGACTTGGGAAGCGGCGATGCGCGCCGGTGCGCAGCAAGTGGTGCTTGCCACCGACGAGCGCGAAGTGTTCGAGGTCTGCCGCAGTTTTGGCGCCGAGGTGCGGATGACGTCGGCTGCGCATCAATCCGGCACCGATCGCGTGAATGAAATCGCCGCCGCGATGAACTGGCCGGGCGATGCCATCGTCGTCAATCTGCAAGGCGACGAACCATTGATGCCCGCCGCACTCGTTCGCAATGTCGCGGATTTGCTGGCGCAGAATCAGCATGCGGATATCGCCACGCTGGCGCATCCGCTGCATCTGCGTGAAGACTGGCTCAATCCGAATTTCGTAAAGGTGGTGATGGACGCGCAAAACTACGCGCTGTATTTTTCGCGCGCGCCGATCCCGTGGAAGCGCGAAGGCAGCAGCCGTGAATCACCGTTGCCGGTAGGTTTGGCGTTCCGGCATATCGGTTTATACGCCTATCGCGTCAGGGCTTTACGCCGGATGGCGCAATTGCCGCCGGCGGCGCTCGAACAAGCCGAAGCGCTCGAACAACTGCGCGCGCTGGCGCATGGTTTGAAGATCAAACTCGGCATTACATACGAACCGCCGCCGCGCGGAGTCGATACCGAAGAAGATTTCGTCGCGGTTGCGGCGATGCTCGAAGCGCCTAAAACTCCGCGCTGAACTTCACAAAAAATCCACGCCGACAAAGCCGCGAAAATACGGCTGCGGTAGCGTGGAGTGGTTACGGCCGAACTCGCGCGCTAGTTCGATCTACTCAGCGTCGTGCCTGGCGATTTCCGGCTGATGCGCCGTTTCATCATGCCTGGCGGCTGCCTTTTCAGGATGCGATTCGCCATGACTATCGCCGTGCGCATCGCTATGGATGGTGCCTGCAGGTTTCACCGGCGGCTCAGGTCTTTTCTCGGACTCGACCACCTCTACTTGCGCGACCGGCGCTTGCGGTTCGATTATCGGTTCGGGTGCAGCCTCGGATGCCGCTGGCGGATGTTCCGGCTGCGGTGACGAAGGGTAATCTGCCGCCACTGATGCGATATACGTCTCGACCGGAACCGGCAGCGGATGAGGTTCTGGCTGCGCACTGATTTCGCTGACGGCTTCGACCGGCGCAGGCTCAGCCACATGCGGCAGACTCAATTCCTGCTGCACGGAACTGCTCGGTGCGTCCGCAAGCGGCGCGTCTTGCGCAATCGCTTCGCTCAGTTCCTGCGCGACCAGCGGTGGTGCCGATCGGGCCGCGTGCGGCAGTGAGCCGCCGAATTCCGGAACGTCCGGGCCAAGCTCTGAAGCAAGGCCGTGCATGCGCACCGGCGCTGCGTTCACTATTGCCACTGAATCTCCACTGGCTTCGGATTCAAACTCGTCCGCCGCAGATGAATTGGCAGCAGATTGATCGGCAAGCGCGCCGTTTTCGCGTGGGCCGTCACCGCGGCCGCCACGCCCGCGGCCGCGACGACCACGACGCCGGCGCGAGCCTTCACCGCGCTCGCCGGGCGCACCTTCATCAGATCCGGCGGGCCGCTGCTGAGGCGTGGACATCGAAGTCCCGGCATCTGCCGCGCCTGACTGCGCCAAAATTTCTGCGGCATCTGCGTTCGCTTCCGCCGCTGATGCAACTGCCACGTTGGTCGATTGCGAATTGCGCTGCTGGGGATTGTTCTGCTGCGGACGCGGCTGCTGCCGCTGAGCCTGATTCTGCTCCCGATTACGATCGCGGTTTTGATCCCGATTCTGTTCACGCCCCTGTTCGCGGTTAGACTCGCGCCCGCCATCGCGGCCATCGCGGTTGGCGTCACGATTCGGTTGACGATGCTGCTGGCCGCCGCGCGATTCCTGATTGCGGCCTTCCTGCCCGCGACCTTCGCGGCGCGGCTCATTGCGTCCTTCACCACGCCCATCGCCGCGATCGCGGCGCGGTCCACGATCCTGCTGATCGCGGCGGCCATCGGAGCGATTTTCCTGCGGACGTCCGCCGCCGCGCGTGTCGCGCTGAGCCGGCTTCGGCAAAGCGGCAGCTGCCGCCGCGGGTCTTTGCGCAGGCTGCGGATTGGAAAACAGGCTTTTCAACCAAGTCCAGAAACCGCCACTGCTTTCGACCGGTTTCAACACCGGAGCTGCGGCGATCGGTGCAGGTTCCACAGCGACCGGCAACACCGGCTTCACCGCAGCCTCGGCGATCGGCGAGGCAAGCGTGCTCGCGCCCGGCGTTAACGCGGCGCGCGATTCCGCTGAGAAATCGGTGGCGATGCGGTAGCTCAGCGCGGAGTTGTTATCGACGCCGAGATGGTCTTGCCGCACGCGCGTGATCTCGAAATGCGGCGACTGCAAGGTCTCGTTCGGCACCAGCGTCACCATCACCATGAAACGCGCTTCGAGTTCGCCGATGGTGGCGCGCTTTTCGTTCAGCAGATAGGTGCCGACATCCACCGGCAACTGCACGATGATGCGGCCGGTGCGATCCTTCATGCACTCTTCTTCGATCAGACGCAGCACCGATAACGCCATCGATTCCACACTGCGAATCTGGCCGCGGCCGGAGCAGCGCGGGCAGGGGATCTGCGTGTGTTCACCCAAGCTTGGGCGCAGTCGCTGACGGCTCATTTCCAGCAGGCCAAAGCGCGATAGGCGTCCAAGCTGGATGCGCGCGCGATCGAAGCTGCTGGCGTCCTGCAAAGCCTTTTCCACTTCGCGCTGATTCTTCGCGCTATTCATGTCGATGAAATCGATCACGATCAGGCCGCCGAGATCGCGCAGCCGCAACTGACGTGCGATTTCCTCGGCCGCTTCGAGGTTGGTTTGCAGCGCGGTTTCTTCGATGCCGCCGCCGCTGGTGGCCTTGGCCGAGTTGATGTCGATCGCGGTGAGCGCTTCGCCGTGGTCGATCACGATCGAACCACCCGAAGGCAGCCGCACGGTGCGGTCGTGCGCGGATTCGATCTGCGATTCGATCTGGTAGCGCGAGAACAGCGGAATGCTGTCGCGGTATAGCTTGAGTTTGTTCTGCTCCTGCGGCATCGAATGCGCCATTTGCGCCCGCGCCTGCTCGAAGATTTCCGGGTTGTCGACGATCACTTCGCCGATATCCGGTCGCAGGTAATCGCGCAGCGCGCGCAGCACGATGTTGTTTTCCTGATACACCAGAAACGGCGCCGGACGTTCCTTGGCGGCGTCGGCAATACGCTGCCAGATCGTCGTCAGCTGATCGAGATCGCCCTGCAATTCTTCCGCGCCGCGACCCATGCCGTTGGTGCGCACGATCAGGCTCATGCCTTCCGGCGTATTCAGTGCGGCGAGCGCTTCGCGCGCTTCTTCGCGTTCCTCGCCTTCGACGCGGCGCGAAATGCCGCCGCCTTTCGGATTGTTCGGCATCAGCACCAGGAAACGGCCAGCCAGGCTGATGTACGAAGTGAGTGCCGCGCCTTTGTTGCCGCGCTCTTCCTTCTCGACCTGCACGATGATTTCCGTGCCTTCGGCAATCAGTTCGCGGATGTTGCGGCCGCCGCCGGACGCGCCGGGACGATAGTAATCCCGATGGATTTCCTTCAGCGGCAGGAAGCCGTGGCGCTCGGCACCGTATTCGACGAAGCAGGCTTCGAGGCTGGCTTCAACTCGGGTGATGCGCCCCTTGTAGATGTTGGATTTGCGCTGCTCGTGACTGGCCAGCTCGATGTCGAGGTCGTAAAGCTTCTGGCCGTCGACGATGGCCACGCGCAGTTCTTCGCGCTGGGTGGCGTTGATGAGGATTCTTTTCATTGCGGTCTCTAAGATGAATGCCTGCGACAGCACTCGACCGCTCGTTACGGGATGTGGCGCGCCATACCAGGTTGAGCAAAAGCTGGAGCGTCAGCTCTGGAATGCGCACTGCGATCGTCATTGAGGTGTCTTGTTGTTCGATCGGATGATCATCCCGCGTCGCGCGGGAATGCTGCATGATGGGAAACGTCTTTCGCGGACGAAAGACACTGAAATATTCGGCAGTGCGGACGGTTTGTTACCATGTGCCCGTTCGATCTGCCAACCCGCCGCGTACCTTTTTTCGAATCATCAATGATCGGGACGAGGTGCTTCAGCAGGCTGATCGGTGAGCTTCGCTCATCGACAGACTCAAGTCTGCCACAGACTTGAAAAAACCGGTAGTTTTGTGTTCGCGCTCAAGCCTTTCGGCGCCGATCTGGATTCTGTTTCCGCACGCCGCAACCGCTTAAGCCATGAGTTCCGAAAAATCCGAAAGCGCCGCCCCGCAGGTCCGCAAGGTCGTGGTCGGCGATAACGAAGCCGGCCAGCGGCTCGACAATTTCCTGCTGAAACGCCTGCCCGGCGTGCCGAAATCGCATGTCTACCGCCTGCTGCGCTCGGGCCAGGTGCGCGTCGATGGCGGCCGCGTCAAGCCCGACCGCAAGCTCGTCGTCGGCGAAGAAGTGCGCATTCCGCCAGTGCGCATCGCCGAACGCGGCGAAGCCGTGCGCGCGCCGGATGCCGTCTTGAACCGGCTGCGCGAAGCCATCATCCACGAAGACGCGGATTATCTGGCGATCTGCAAACCCGCCGGCTTCGCCTCGCACGGCGGCACTGGTGTCGCCTATGGCGTGATCGAGGCCGCGCGCGGCTGGGACAAATACGAATTCCTCGAACTCGCGCATCGCCTCGACCGCGATACCAGCGGCGTGCTGCTGCTGGCGAAAACGCGCAAAGGTTTGCTGCGCGCACAAAAAGCTTTCCGCGATGGAACCGCGAACAAGCGCTATTTCGCGCTGCTGCTCGGCCGGCTGCAAGGCGGCGCGCGCGATGTCGATGCCGCCCTCGTCAAGAGCCGGCTGGCGAATGGCGAACGCTATGTCGATGTCGACGAGGAAGACGGCAAGCCATCGAAATCGCGCTTCAATCCGCAGGCGCATTACCGCGATGCGACCTTATGCGAAGTCGAAATTTTCTCCGGCCGCACGCACCAGATTCGTGTACATGCGCTGGCGCTGGGGCATCCGGTCGCGGGCGATCGAAAATATGGTTTGCGCGACGATCAAAAGCTGCTGCGCGAAAAAGGTCTGCGTCGCATGTTCCTGCATTCGCACTTCTTGCAACTGCCGGCCGATGGCGAATTTTCCAAGCTGATTCTGAGCGCACCGATGGAGAAAGAATTGCGCGAATTCCTCGACAAGCTAGGACCCGGCCGCTGAGTTGGGCGCCCGCTTTGGCGCCGTCGATTGGCGTGCATCCAGCACCGCCGTCTTCAGTACAAATATAGTATGAAACCATACGATCTGCTGATCTTCGATTGGGATGGCACGCTGGCCGATTCGGCCGGCGAAATCGTCGCCAACATGCAGCGCGCAATCAGCGCACTCGAATTGCCGCCGCGTGCGGATCATCAGATTGCCGAAATGATCGGCCTCGGTTTTGCCGACGGCCTCAAGCAGATTTATCCCGAGATCGACACGCCAAAATTGATGGCTTTGCTGCACGAATATCGGCAGCGCACTCCGAACTCCGCTTATGCCGCGGCCTTGTTCGCTGGCGTCGCCGAAACCCTATCGCACTTGCGCGACCATGGTTATCTGTTGGCGATCGCCACCGGCAAGCCACGCGCCGCCTTGCAGCGCTCGCTGGCCGCGCATCCGCAGTTGCAGCCGCACTTCAGCCTCACACGCTGTGCCGACGAAACCGCCAACAAGCCCGACCCGCTGATGCTGCGTGAAATCCTCGCCGAAACCGGCATCGCCGCCGGGCGCGCGCTGATGATCGGCGACACCGAATACGACGCCGCGATGGCCACCGCGATCGGCATGCCTACGCTGGGTGTGGCCTGCGGAGTACATGACGCCGGGCGTCAGCGCCGCGCCGGCGCGCTGGCGGTGGTGGAATCGGTGCGCGCGGTGCCAGCCTGGCTTGCGGCCCGGAGTTCGCCTTGAAAAATTCAGGATAAGGACCAACCGGCTTGCGCGAGCAATGCGCGCGTTGCAATCAGCGGCAGGCCGATCAAACCGCTCGGATCGCGGCTCTCGATGGCGGCGCACAGCGCAATGCCCAGCCCTTCGGATTTGAAACTGCCGGCGCAGTCGAAGCTCGGTTCGGTATCGACATAGCTTTCGATTTCTGCCATGCCGAGATCGCGGAACTGGACGCGCGTAAGGTCCATCGCGATAAAGGCTTCGGCGTTGTCATGCAGCAGCGCCACGGCGGTGAAGAAAACCGCTTCGCTGCCGGACATCCAGCGCAATTGCGTGATCGCCGATTCACGCGCGCCGGGTTTGCCGAGCAGTTCGCCTTTGCAGGCGCAGACCTGATCCGAGCCCAGCACCCAGCGGCCCGGCTTGATTTGCGCCACCGCGCGGGCTTTCACCAAGGCCAGCCGAGACGCCAGCGCAGACGGCGCTTCATTCGCCCGCGGTGTTTCATCCGCATCCGACGGACAGCTTTCAAACGGCACTCGCAAGCGTTGCAGCAGCTGCGCGCGATAGCGCGAACCGGAAGCCAGAATCAGCGGCGTGGTTGTAGAGATCGTAATACTCATTTTCGGCAGGATTCGTTTCCATAATTTTTGACGCGGAATTTTGACGAGCCAGCGCGCCTCGCTTAGCGTGATGTGATGAAACCACATGCATCCCAGCTGCCCAATTACGCCCCCGCCGAAACCGCGATCCAGCGCGAAGCGCAATTCACCGGCGCGATTCTAGTCGAGCGGCTGCCGCGGCTGGTGGCGAGTCTGGCCAGCGCCGCCGGCACGCTCGATGTGCGCTTTCAGGTCGGCAACGAAATCGCGCGGCCGCCGTTTCTGCGCGGCGAAATCCGCGGCGAATTGCAGTTGACCTGCCAGCGCTGCCTGGAAATTTTCGACTGGCCGTTGCAGGCGAAAGTGGACCTGCGGCTGGTCCGCAGCGAAGCCGAAGAAGCCCGATGGCTGCAAGACTACGAGCCTTATCTGATCGAAGACGATCGCCTGCATTTACATGAAATGGTCGAAGACGAAGTGCTGCTGGCCTTGCCGCTGTCGCCGCGTTGCGCGGCCTGCGCGCCGCCGTCGGATGAAGCGGTGGCGGATGCCGTGCGCAATCGGTAAAAATCAGGATGCGGAATCAGGCTCCCAAAACCATCATTTCAGGTTAGAATGCCCGCCGCTTTACGGGCGGCATGCCCTTCGGAGTTTAATCATGGCTGTTCAGAAGTCCAAAAAGTCGCGCTCCAAGCGTGGTATGCGCCGTTCGCACGACGCGCTCGCCTTGCCGGCGCTGTCGGTTGATCCGACTTCCGGCGAGACACATCTGCGCCATCACGTCACCGCCGATGGCTTTTATCGCGGCAAGCGCGTGATCCAGCCTGCTGTGGAAGCTGCGGAATCGTCGGAAGCTTAAGCGCTTCGGTGCTCGGCTCTCCAGATGCGCGCCGGGCTGCAATTTTTCCAGGTTGACTGCCGCCGCGCACCGGTGCTGCGGTGAGTTCGTTCGCGCCCATCACGCTGGCGATCGACGCGATGAGCGGCGACCACGGCCAACCGGTGGCCGTCGAAGCTTCAGTCCAGGCGCTCGAACAATTTCCTGAACTGCGACTGCTGCTCGTGGGCGACCAAGCCGCGCTGACAAAATCGCTGCGCGCGATGAAGTCGCAGGCCAGTTCGCGCATCGAAATTGTTCATGCCAGCGAAGTGGTGACGATGAGCGAATCGCCATCGAAAGCGCTGCGCAATAAAAAAGATTCGTCGATGCGCGTGGCGATCGATCTGGTCAAAGGCAAGCGCGCGCAGGCCGCCGTTTCGGCCGGCAATACCGGTGCGCTGATGGCGATCGCGCGCTTCGTGCTGAAAACCCTACCGGGCATCGACCGACCCGCCATCATGTCGCCGCTGCCCGCCGTCGGCGGCACCACCCACGTGCTCGATCTCGGCGCCAACGCCGATTGCAGCGCCGAGCAATTGTTCCAGTTCGCGCTGATGGGTTCGGCTTTTGTCACCGCGATGCGCGGCATTGCGGAGCCGCGGGTGGCGCTGCTCAACATTGGCGAAGAAGAAATCAAGGGCAATGAAACGATCAAGCTGGCGGCAACGCTGCTGGCTGCGTCTTCGCTGAATTATCAGGGCTTCATCGAAGGCGACGGTATTTTCCTGCGGCCTGTGGATGTGGTGGTCTGCGACGGTTTTGTCGGCAACGTCATGCTCAAATCGAGCGAAGGCGTGGCCAAGCTGATCGGCCATTTCATGCGCGAAGAATTCACCCGCAATATCACCACGAAAATGGTCGGGCTGGTCGCGCGCGCGGTGCTGCGCACGCTGGCGAGCCGCATCGATCCGCGCGGCTATAACGGCGCCAGCTTTCTGGGATTGACCGGCACCGTGGTGAAAAGCCACGGCAGCGCGGATGCCATCGCCTTCACCAATGCGATCAAGGTGGCCGTCGCCGAAGTCGAGCACGACGTGCCGGCGCGCATTCGCAGTCTGGCGGCGATAGCCCCGGCGCAGTCGCCGAAAGTGATGAACGCAGCGGGCTGATTCGGCACGAATTCCGGCGATTTTTGTCTTTTGGATTTTCGATCTTGAATCGCTTCCGCGCCAATCCCCGCACGCTCGCGCCGCTGATCGCGGGTCTGGCGATGCTCGGGCCCTTTTCGATCGACACGTTCTTTCCGGCGTTCCGCGTGATCGAAGCGGAGTTCGGCATTACTGCGGTGGCGATGCAGCAAACCGTCAGCGTTTATCTGATCGCGTTCATGGCGATGTCGCTGCTGCACGGGCCTTTGTCGGATGCCTTCGGCCGACGCGGCGTGATCCTGCTTTCACTGGTGCTGTTTGCGATCGCCAGCGCCGGCTGCGCGTTGGCGCCGAGCTTGCCGGTGCTGCTGGTTTTTCGTGCGATTCAGGGTATTTCCGCCGGCGCGGGCATGATCGTTGGCCGCGCCATCGTGCGCGATCGCTTCGATGGCGCCGATGCGCAAAGGCTGATGTCGCAGGTTACGCTCATCTTCGGCGTGGCACCCGCGATCGCGCCGATCATCGGCGGCCTCGTGCTCACTGCGACGGGCTGGCGGCCGATTTTCTGGATGCTCACCGGCTTCACCATTCTGCTCGGACTGGCCTCGCTGCTGGCCTTGCCTGAAACCTTGCCGAGGCCGCGCCGCGTCGGTCTATCCGTGCGGCAACTGGCGCGCACTTATGGCGCCATCGCACGCGACCGGCACTTCGTTTTGCTGGCAATCACCACGTCGATGAACTTCGGCGCGTTGTTCGTCTACATCGCCTCGGCGCCGACCATCGTGCTCGATCTGTTGCATCTCAACGAACGCCAGTTCGGCTGGCTGTTCATTCCGGTGATCGGCGGCATGATGCTCGGTGCACGTTCGTCCGGCCTGCTCGCCGGGCGCCGCTCGCCGCTGACGACGGTGCGCTGGGGCTATCTGCTGATGGGCAGCGGCGCGCTGATCAATCTGCTGGTGAGCCGGCTGCCGCCGAGTGTGCCGTGGTCGATGCTGCCGGTAACGATCAGCGCGGTCGGCGTATCGCTATCGTTTCCGACGCTGACGATTCTGATGCTCGATCGCTTCCCCGCAGTGCGCGGCGCGGCCGCCTCGGTGCAAGCGGCGGCGGCGCTCGGGTTCAACGCGCTGGTGTCGGGCCTGATCTCGCCGCTGGTATCGCACAGCCTGCCGTTGCTGGCGTTGGCGACCAGCGCGGTCTGGGGCGGCAGCTTCGCGTCGTGGCTGATTTACTGCCGCTTGGTACCGGAAGTGCGGCCGCAGGTTTTGCTGGAGAAAGCTGCTGGCGTCGCCGTTCCCAACGGGCCGACTGCGCCGAACCCGGACGCTTGAGGCGGCTTGAGTCGCGTCGGCCGTTCAAGCTCGCGGTTAAAAATCAGCGCCGAGCTTGGCAATCTCGATCTCAGTTTCAATAGGAGCGAAGATTGCGATTCAACGCGCGGCTCACGGTTTTTGCGCAGGGCCGGATTTTTTCCCTGAAGTGGTCTTTGGACTCGACGCCGCTTGATTCTGCTGCGCTGGTGTTGCGGCCGCATGTACCGAGGCCATCAAAGCCTCGCAGTTATGATCCTTGCCCAGCCCGAGCTGGATCGTTGGAATCAAGGCCGCGAGAGGAGTGGCGACAATGCCGAGCACGACGGCTGCGCCGCCGCGCAGCGCCAGTGTGGTCGGGTCCGGCAGAATGCTCGGGTCTTTCAGCGGACCGCGGATCAGGATCGGCGCACGCAATGCGCCGAAGCCGAAATGCTTTGGTTGTGTGGCCAGCCGATAGTCGATCGCCTCATCGCGCAGATTGATCTTGCCGCTGCCGGTGACGTTGGCTTCGGTGGTATCGAACACGAACACGCGCGTGTCGACAATGCCCTGCTTCAAGCCAAAATCGGTAACCATGCAGCGCAATTCCGCCTTGCTCGGAATGCCAAGCGCAGAAAGTACGCCGTTGCCGAAATCGAGACCGGCGAGATCGACAAGCAGCGCGCTGATATCGCCGCCGCTCATCGCCAGTTTGAGATCGCCATCACCGCCGCCGAGCATCTTCGCCAGCGAATTGCCATGGGCGTCGAGATGCGCACTGCCGCCGATGGTGCCCGCACCCTCGAACAATTTCGTCGACTGCATGATGCGATGCAGATCGACCTTGCGGAAGTCGATATCGGCCACGGTATGCACCGGGTCTTTGCTGCCATCGAGCTGGATGTTCAGCACGATACTGCCCTGGCCCACCGCGAACGACAGCGGCTCGAAACTGAGGCGATCGTCCTCGACTTTCAGGTGCGCGGCGATATCGTCCAGCGGGGTCGCATCGCTCTCGATATGCGCGGCCTTGTACTGGATATCGAGATCAGCTGAGCGCAGCTTCGGCAGATTGATCGGCGTATCCGGCAGCAACTTTGGATTCGCATCCTGCTGCGCATGCTGGTCTTTCTGCTGCTTGCTTTCGTTGGCCGCATCGGCTTTGCCCGGCGCCGAACCGATGAAGCCGGCAAGATCGGCGAGCACCACTTTTTTCGAGTGCATGTCCGCAGTCACGCGCGGCTTCGCGCCATGCAGATCGACCGCGAGATCGCCGGATAAATCGCTGCCGCCAACGGTGCCGTCGAAGGAATCGAAGCTGATGTGTTTCGGCGCGTAATTCAACTGGCCGCTCAAGTGATACGGCGGCGTTGGCGGCAGCGGAATCGCAGTGAGCGGATACAACGCCGACAAATCCTTGCCGGCTAGTTCCAGTTGCAGATTCGCACCGCCGAAATGCACCGGCTCCAGCAGCGTGCCTTGCAGCGAAATGTGGGTGTCGCCATTAGCGAGCTTCAGGTCCACCGAGTAAGGATTGGCAGGGTCGCGCAGACCCAATACCGAGCCGCCGACGAAGCGTCCGTGAATCGGCTGCGCGGCATAACTGCCGTCGATGCTGACGACGATGTCCGGCGCTTTGTCCGTCGCTGCCGTTTCGGTTTTTACGCCGAGCATGAAGTCGGCTTTCAGCTTCGGATCGGCGAAATGAATACTACCGTTGTTGATCAGGATATTGAGCACATCGATGCGCCACGGCGAGGGCTCCGCACTCGGCGCGCTATGGCTGCCGAACTCGTAATTGGGCGCACCGGAAGGTCCGCGTTTCAGATCGGCCTGCGGCTGCTCGATGTCGATTTCATCGAGTACGACCTGATGATGCAGCAAGGGCTTGAGCGCGATGCGGATCGCCAGACGATCGATCGTCGCAGTGTTCGAGCCAGCCGGAAATTCGTCCGGATTCGCCACTGCGAGCTTGTCCAGCACGATCTGCGGATGCCGCGCGAGATGCACATCGAAGTGACCGAGCGTGACCTTGCGGTTCAGCGCCGCCGAAATTTGCCGTTCGACCAATGGCCGGAACCAGTTCCAATCCCATAGCAGGATGAGCGCGACGATCAGCGCGAGTAGTGCAATGAATCCCAGCAGACGCGGGCCTTGCTTCGGGCGCATGTTGGCGCGTCCTGAGTCGGAGAATGCGACTTAGGACCGGGCTGAGCGCAAATGATTCCGCGCGTTGCGCAACAGCGGCTGCAATTGCAGGATCGCGCTGATCGGCGGAGTGCTGCTATTTCACCAGCTGATTCAGATCGAAAATCGGCAACAGAATCGCCAGCACGATCACCAGCACGATGGCGCCCATCGTCAGGATCAGCACCGGCTCGAATACGCCCATCAACGCGGCGATAGTGACTTCGAGTTCACGCTCCTGATTGTCCGCGGCGCGATCAAGCATTTCGTCGAGCTTGCCGGACGATTCGCCCGAGGCGATCAGGTGCATCGTGATCGGCGGAAACAATTTGCTTTCGGATAGCGCGCGCGACACGCTCGCGCCTTCGCGCACGCGCTTGCCGGCGACGTCCACGGCTTCGCGCATCGGCAGATTGTCGACCACCTGCGCGCCAATACGCAGCGCATCCAGAATCGGCACGCCGCTGCCGAACAGGATGCCGAGCGTGCGCATGAAACGCCCGGTGTTGCCGCCGCGCACCAGCCGCCCGATCAAGGGCAGTCGCAGCACGAATTGGTCCTTTTTGCGGCGGAAATTGGTGTTTTTCAGCGCGCGCAGAAAAATCACGATGCCGACGACGAGGATGATGGCGAGATACGGGCCTTTGTCGCGCAGGAAGCCGCTGAGTGCGATCAGGCCGCGCGTCAGTGGCGGCAATTGCTGGCCGATCGAATCGAACACGCCGACCACTTTCGGCACCACGTAAGTCAGCAGCGCGATGACCACGCCGATCGCAACCAGGCTCAGAATCACCGGATACAAAATCGCCAGCAGCACCTTGCCGCGCAAGGCCTGCCTGCCTTCGATGTAATCGGCCAGCCGCGCGAGTACCGAGTCGAGCTTGCCGGCCTGCTCGCCGGCTTCCACCGTGGCGCGGAAAAGTGTGGGGAACGCATTCGGAAATTCGGCCAGCGCGAACGCCAGACTATTGCCCTCGATCACGCGCGCACGCACGCCGAGCGTGATGCGCTGCACGCGCTTGTTCTCGCTCTGCTGCGAAACCGCGGTGAGCGCTTCATCCAGCGGCAGGCCGGAGCGCGCGAGCGTCGAAAGCTGGCGTGTGAACAGTGACAGTTCAGCGCCGCTCAAGCCACCGCTGCGCTTGGTCCGCGGCGCGCTGCCGCTGGCATTCTTGCCGCGGACCTTGCGTTCGGAAACTTCGTGGATATCGAGCGGCGTGAGCCCGCGATCGCGTAGCAATTGCCGCACCTGACGCGGCGTATCGCCTTCGATCAGCCCTTTCTGCTGACGGCCTCGCGGATCGAGCGCTGAATATTCGTAGGCGGCCATCGAGAGTCAGGGATTTACAATCGAAAAACAGAGTGCGCCAGAATACGGGCTGTATTGCAGGCCGCGCTTCATCAATCTTCGATCGTCACGCGCAGCACTTCGCCGAGCGTGGTCTCGCCGGCGATGACCTTGTTGCGGCCGGACTGGACGATGCCGGGGCCGCGTTCGCGCGCTGCGGCTTCGAGCAATTGCTCGGCGGCGTTGTCGTGGATCATCGATTCCAGCTTGCGGTCGACTTCGATGATTTCATGAATGCCGGAGCGGCCGAGGTAGCCGGTATGCCGGCATTGCGCGCAGCCGATCGGTTTGTACAGGATCAGGTTCTTGCGATACGGTACGCCGAGTTGTTCGAGTTCAAAACGTGAAGCTTCGTAAGCCTGCTTGCAATGCGGGCATAGCGTGCGCACCAGCCGTTGCGCCATCAGGCCGACCAGCGAGGACGATAGCTGGTACGGCTCGACGCCCATGTCGCGCAAGCGCGTGACCGCGCCGACGGCGGTATTGGTATGCAGCGTTGATAAAACCAGATGGCCGGTCTGCGAAGCCTGCACGGCGATTTCCGCAGTTTCCAGATCGCGGATTTCGCCGACCATCACAACATCCGGATCTTGCCGGAGAATGGCACGCAGGCCGCGTGCGAAGGTCATCTCCACGCGCGTATTCACCTGCGTCTGGCCAACGCCGTCGATGTAATACTCGATCGGATCTTCCACCGTCATGATGTTGCGCGTGCGCGCGGTGTCGTTGAGTACGCTCAACGCGGAATACAGCGTGGTGGTTTTGCCGGAACCGGTCGGGCCGGTGACCAGCATGATGCCGTACGGACGATGGATGATGCGGCGCAGAACGTCGATCTGCGCGCCGTCGATGCCGAGCTGTTCGAGATCGAGCCGCTCGGCCTGTTTATCCAGAATACGCATCACCACGCGCTCGTTGTTCTGGCCAGTGGGAATGGTGGAAACGCGCACGTCGACCTTGCGACCGCCGAACGCGCGGCTGATGCGGCCATCTTGCGGCAGGCGTTTTTCGGCGATATCGAGCTTCGCCATGATCTTCACGCGCGAGACAATTTTCGGCGCGAGCGCGCGCGGCGGACTGAGGATTTCGCGCAGCACGCCATCGACACGGAAGCGCACGGTGATGCGGCTTTCAAACGTCTCGATGTGGATGTCGGAAGCGTTTTCCTTGATCGCTTCGACCAGCAGACCGTTGATGAATTTGATGATCGGCGCATCGTCGTCGGATTCGAGCAAATCCTGCGCGTCGGCCAGAGCCTGACTCAAGGATTCGAGATCGTCATCGTCCGCAGTCAAGCCTTTTGCCAGCGCCGCACTGGCGCCGGTTTCGCCTTCGTAGGTGCGTTGCAGCAGCGCGTCGAATTGTTCCGGCGTGACCTGCCGCATGCGCAGCGGACGGCGCACCAGACGGCGCGCTTCCTGAATCGCTTCGAGTGCCGCACCGGGCCTGCAGACCAGTTCCACCGCGTCGCCGAGATCGCGCGCGACGATTACGCCGTGGCGTTTCGCAAACGCGAACGGTGGCCGGCGCAGTAGAGTCGGGCTGGCTTGCATTTCCATGACTGAGACTGGGAATTGACCTGGGTGTTCGCCCTGAATCAAGGCGACGAGGTCGCGCTGCCCGGTGCTGAGATATTCGATTCGGGCGCGACTTCCGGCACCGGCACCGGCACCGGCGCCGGAACTGCCACGCTTTGCGCCGGCGGCAGCAGCGGCGAAACCGCCGGATCGATGCTGCTGGAACTGCCGCTCGATGGCGCTGCACCCGGCGGGCCGTCCTTGGGCGCGGATACATCCGTCGCCGAGGCCGGCTTGTTCGATTCGCGCACGTAATCTTCGTAGCGATACAGCGTCGGCCGAGAGCCGCCGAGCAGCGGGATTGCGCCATTGGCCGCGCGAATTTCCGCTTCACGGGTGCCGTCGTATTTACGTCGCGTGTAGAAATCGCCCTCATCGCGCGTGCGCAGAATCACCGGATGAATGAAGATCATCAGGTTGGTTTTGGTCTTGGTGATGTCGCGCGAACGGAACAGCGCACCGAGAATCGGAATGTCGGAGAGCACCGGAATTCGCGTCTGGCTATCGGTCAGCTGGTCGTCGATCAAGCCGCCGATCACGAGGATCTGGCCGCCGTCGATGCTCACCGTATTGCTCAGCGTGCGCTTGTTGGTGACGAGGTTTGCCGCACCCGCCTGACCGCTGGCGAGGCTCGAATTCTCGAACTCGATCTTCAGCCGGATGTTGTCGCCTTCGCCGCCGATGGTCGGCGTGATGCCGAGCTTGAGGCCGACATCCTTGCGGTCGATGGTCTGGAACGGATTCACCGCGCCGTTGCTGGCGGTGCCGGTGTTGGCGAACGAGCCGGTCTGGAACGGCACTTCCTGGCCGACTTCGAACTTGGCTTCCTCGTTGTCGAGCGTGACCAGCGAAGGCGTCGATAGGATATTGGTATCGCCATCGCTCTGCAGCGCTTTAAGCAGCGCGCCGAACAGATGGCCATTCGAGAACGAACCGACCACCGCAGTGGCGCCCGAGCCGATCACCGACGATGCTGCGGATGCGATCAAACCGGTGGTGCTGCTGCTGCTCAGGCTAGTGCCGAGCGTGGTGGAACTGCTGGCCAGGCTGCCGACATTCTGCAGCGCGCTGAGGGTGCTTGAATTGAGGATGCCGGTGGCGGCAACGCTGTGCGGATCGTAGGCGAGGTAATCCACGCCGAGCGAACTGGCCTTGTTGGCGCTGACTTCGGCGACGATGCCTTCTACCAGCACCTGCGAGCGGCGGATATCCAGCTGCTCGATGACGTGTTTCACTTTCTGCATGATCTTCGGCGGCGCGGTAATCACCAGCGCGTTGGTGTCCTTGTCGGGGATCACCCGCAGATCGCCATTGCCGCCGCCGCCGAGACTGGAAGAACTCGAACTTGACGAAGTGGTGGGCGCCGGCGTTGAAGTGGAGGTCGAGGAATTGCTGCCGAAGCTGCTGCTGCCAAAGCCGCTACCACTGCTGTTGCCGAACATGCTGCCGGTCGATTTGGCCGGCTTGCTCGCCTGTTGTGCGTAGCCTTCCAGAATCGGCGCCAGATTTTCCGCGCTGGCGAAGCGCAGATAAATCACCTGCGTGTCGCCGCTTTTATCCTTGGTCGGCGCATCGAGATCCTTGATGACTTCGATCAGGCGTTCACGATCGCCTTTGGGTCCGGCAATCAAAACCGAGTTGCTGCGATCATCCGCAATCACTGCCGTTTGCTGCGCGGTGGGATCGGCCTGCTTTGCGGCTTGCGTCAAGGTAGTCAGCGAGCGCACGACATCGCTGGCCGAAGCATTTTGCAGCGGGATCAATTCCACATCGCGGTCGCCGGCGACGTCGATCTGCTGGATCAATCTTTCCAAGCGCCGCACGTTGGAAGCGCGATCCGAGATGATCAGACTGTTGCTACCGTTGTAGGACGCGATCTGGCCGGATTGCGCCACCAGCGGCCGCAGCATCGTCACCAGCTGCGCGGCGGAAGCGTTGCGTACTTCGTAAACATGGGTGACGATTTCATCTTCGGCAAGGCCGCTGCCGGAGCCGAGATAGCTGCCGCCCTCGGTGCGCGCATTCGCGTCCAGCACGATCTTGGTGGCTTCGCCGGCGGGAATCGCCGCGAAGCCGTTGACCTGCAGCACCGCCAGAAAGGTCTCGTAAACGCCGGCCGCGTTCATCGGGCTCGATGAAATCACCGTTACCTTGCCCTTCACGCGCGGGTCGATGATGAAGTTCTTGCCGGTGACTTCGCTGACCGTGGCGATCAGCGTGTTGATGTCGGCATCTTTCAGATTCAGCGTGACTTCACGGCCGTTTTTAGACGGTTCCTTCAACGGCTGCGCCGAGGCAATGCCCGCTGCAATGGCGGCCGCAACGAGGGTCGAACCCAACATGGAATGGGCGAAGCGGAAGCTCAGGTTCATAGGGCGCAGACGGCTTTGACCACGGTGACGGGAACTACGGACTGAGAGATACGCTGACGGTCTGGGATTGCCCGCCGCGATCGATGACCACGCTGAGTTGCTGGGATTGACTTAAATCGCTGAGCATCTGCAGGGATTTTGCGGGATCGCTGAGCGGAATGCCATTGACCGAGGTCACCACATCGCCGGGCCGCAAACCGGCTGCGGTGAACAGCGACTTGTCCTTGCCCGGATAAATGCGATAGCCGATCTGACCGCCGCCGCTCGGAGCAGGCACCGGAGTGACGCGGATGTAGTCCTGTGCCTTCGACGGATCGCTCAGCATCTTGCTGCGGATGTCGGCCAGCTGCTGCACTTCAGCGCCTTCGATCTGGCCGCCGTTATCGGCTGCCTGCATCGGCCCGCCATCGCCCGAACTGGGTTTGTCTTTTTCCAGCCGCAGCGTTTCCAGCTTGCCGTTGCGCGACAGCACCACGCGATCCGCGAAAATTGCCTGCAGCGTAACGCCGCGCGAAATGTCGTCGCCGATCGCGTAAGGCTTTTCATCGCCGCCGGCAGCGCCGATCAACGCGCGCGAGGATTTCGCATCGCGACCATCGGCGAAAATGCCGAGCAGCGTCAGCGCGAGTTGCGTATCCGGCGCGGTTTCTGCGGCGGCGACCGCAGCCACCGGTTCATATTTTCCGAACAGCTGCGCGTTGCTGATCTGGTTCAGATCGAGCGCATCGCCATGATTCTCCACCGCCGCTGCGGGTGCCGGTTTCCATTGCGCAGATGCCGGCACCGGTATCAGCGCCCAGACCAGTTGCGCCAGCAATGCACCGATTACCAGCGCCAGCAAGGCGGCGGCGATATCGGGCAGCCAGCGGCCATATCGCGCATACGTTTCCGCCGCGAATTTGGCGACATCGGAGCCGCTGCTAAAAGAAAGGTTTGCCATGCGAGTGCGCATCATAACGGGCGCCGCGCAGACGCGGCATAAATTTACGCTTACAAGCATTATCGAAAGCGGGCACGACAAATGGCTTGCGGTTTGATTCGGGGCTATGAATCGTGCGCGGCAAGTCGATCATCTTGAAAAAAGCACAAGCGCGCGTTAAGAATCGCAAGCTAAGCTCGAGCCTTATGTGATTGATAAAACGCACAAGCTATTTTTGATCCAACTGAGTAAACTTCTTGCCGCCGCTGATAATCGCGTAAAGCGGTTAGACTTAAACGAGTGGCTTCTCGACTCACGCCGTGTCCACTAGTCCGGCGCGCGTAGCCCGCGTAAAGGCGGGTAAAGCTGAACGGCAGGTCACGACCCAATCCCTGGGTTCGTGTCATCCTATGTGTGGTAATCAATTGATTGAAGGGGTGTTGAAGTGAGGAAACAGGATTTGGTTCGCCGCGCACGTGCCAGCGGAAAGCTCGGTGCGATTTCGCTTTGCGCGTCGCTCGCAATTGGCTTGGCCGCTTGCGGCAGCAGCAGGAATGCTTGCCACTACATGGCGCTAGGCTCGGCTTTGATTGGTCAGACAACCTACCAAGGCAATACCCCTAATGAGGGAGGCACGATCAGCAGTTCGACGCTGGCCGGTCCTTTCGGCGGACTTTCTGAAAGCGTCAGCAGCACGCCGACAATTGCCTACGTGGCGGATACGGCCAATAACCGGATTCTAGGCTACGCATCGCCTGTGCCGGTTACTGGAACGATCACCCCAGCCGCGACCTTTGTATTGGGCCAGTCCGGCTTCGGCACTGCCGCGCCGGGTACCAGCGCAACTTCCAGCACGGCGTACGGCCTTGCGAGTCCTTCCAAGGTATCGGTTTCAGATGACGGCCGCTTGGTTGTGACTGACACCGGAAATAATCGGGTATTGATCTGGAATACCTTACCGACCTCAGCGTCGACTGCTCCAGATGTCATCATTGGCCAGACCGATATCAGTAGCAATCAATCGAACATGGGTCTGAGCGCGCCGACGGCCAGCACCTTGTCGAACCCGACGGGCGCGATGTTGAACAACAACAAGCTGGTCATCGTCGATCAGAACAATAATCGAGTACTGATCTGGAATGCAGCGGTGGGGACACTCGCCACCGGTTCGGCAGCCTCGGTCGAGCTGGGGCAAGTCGATAATGGCAGCGGCAGTGGTTTCACCACCAGCACGGCTGGCTATTTCTACACGAGTTCAACCGGTTCTCAGTCTGTGCAATTCACCACGCCCACCGATGTGTGGACCGATGGCTTCTCACTGGTGATCAGCGATACCGGCAATAACCGTGTTCTTTATTGGAGCCAGGTGCCGAGCAGTAACTTCACCAATGCAGGCGTAGTTGTCGGTCAAACCCAGTTTTCGACTACCAATCCTGGCGTCTCTCAGCAGCTGTTGAATAGCCCGACGGGTATCTTCGTAGCGAGTCGTGCGCTGTATGTCGCCGATACCGGCAACCACCGCGTACTCCAGTTCTCAGCAGGCTGGCAAACCACCATCAAAGGCGCTCCTGCGAACTACGTTTTTGGCCAGCAGGATTTCACCCATTCGTCCTACAACGACGACGACCAGAACGGCGTTGCGGGCGACCAGACCAATGGCCAGTCGAACACCTTGGCAACGCAGAACACGCTGCACAGCCCGTCCGGCGTGTTTGCGGATAACGGCGGTAATCTTTGGGTGTCGGATCAGAGTAACAATCGCATCATTGCATTCCCGACCAATTCCAATATCGATGGTTCCGATACCGATGGCGCTGGCTTGGTTCCAAACTGCAACGGTTACTACCCGCTGCCGCCGGATACCAACTACAACGATAACTAGTTTTTGCTGATCCAGACGCCGCGCGAATTCCGGTTCGCGCGGCGTTTTTTATTTGCAGCGTTTGCAAACCGAAGGCGAGTAATTTTGTTGGCGGTGGCGATCAGTTAAAATATTGCCATGAGTGAACGTGAATCCAATAACGGCACCGGCCTCGTCGTCGACGAAGCCAGGCCGAAACTGAAGCCGCCGCCGCAGTACAAGGTGGTGGTGATCAACGACGATTTCACGCCGATGGAATTTGTCGTGCAGGTGCTGCAGCAGTTCTTTCGGCACACGCGCGAACAGGCGGTGCAGATCATGTTGCAGATTCACAAAAGCGGGCGCGGTGTCGCCGGCATCTTTCCGGCAGAAATTGCCGAGACCAAGGTGGCTCAGGTCAATTCGTTTTCACGCAAGAATCAGCATCCGTTGCTGACGGTTATCGAAACCGCCTGAAAGTTTTTTGCGTCCGCTCGCCATTTCGGTTGGCAACATTCGGCGCCGCTAAAATCGAGTCGATGCGTCCGGCTCCATACTCAACTTCGTATCTCATCAAGAGCGATGCTTCAACACGCTTGAACGAGTCGCGGCTGGTGCGGGAATTGCTTGAGTCAAAGGCGTAACGAAATGGTCTTTCGTTAAAGTTGCAATTGCGAAGTTTAGGCCCCATAAAGGAAGCGTCTGGTCCAATCGATTTTCGGAGTAAACATGCTCAGCGATGAACTGCAAAAAGCCCTGGACGCTGCGTTTCTGGCGGCGCGCAATGATGGTCACGAGTTGCTGACCGTTGAGCATTTGTTGTTGGCTTTATTGTCGGATGCCAACGTCAGTGAAGTGCTGACCGCCAGCGGCGCCGATCTCGATCGACTCGAAACCGGCCTGCGCGAATACATTGCGCAAAACATCCACGCCAACAAGGAAACCGGCGGCAATCAGGAAGTGCAGCCCACGCTTTCGTTCCAGCGTGTGCTGCAACGCGCGATCTACCATGTGCAGGCATCCGGCAAGAAGCGTGTTTCCACGCTCAATGTGCTGGTCGCGCTGTTCGCGGAAAAAGATACGCACGCGGTCTATCTGCTCGGCGAGCAAGGCGTCAGCCGCCTCGATGTGGTCAACTACATTTCGCACGGCATTGCCAAGAACAGCCAGCCATCTGCGCCGGAGGCATCGAGCGAATCCGAAGACAAGGAAGATTCGGGCAAGCCGAGCGGCAAGACTGCGCTTGAGCAGTTCACCATCAACCTGAACGATCGTGCACTCAAAGGCTTGATCGATCCGCTGATCGGACGTGCCGCCGAGCTTGAGCGCGTGATGCAGACGTTGTGCCGTCGCCGCAAGAACAATCCGCTGCTGGTCGGCGAAGCCGGTGTCGGCAAAACCGCGATCGCCGAAGGTCTGGCGTGGCTCATCACCGAAGGCCGAGTGCCGGAACTGCTGCGCGATGGCATCGTCTTCAGCCTCGATCTCGGCAGCCTGATTGCCGGCACCAAATATCGCGGCGATTTCGAGAAGCGCTTCAAAGGCGTGATCACTGAGTTGTCGCGTACGCCGGGCGCGATTCTGTTCATCGACGAAATCCACATGATCATCGGCGCGGGCGCAGCCAGTGGTGGTGTGATGGACGCCAGCAATCTGCTGAAGCCGATGCTGGCCGGTGGTGAATTGCGCTGCATCGGCAGCACCACGTATCAGGAATACCGCGGCATTTTCGAGAAGGATCGCGCGCTGTCGCGCCGTTTCCAGAAAATCGACGTGCCGGAGCCGAGCGTGCCGGAAACCATCCAGATTCTGGAAGGCCTGCGCGCCCGTTTCGAGGAACATCATCAGGTGCATTTCACCAGCGGCGCGCTGCGCTCGGCGGTGGAACTGTCGGCGCGCCACATCACCGATCGCCATTTGCCGGACAAGGCCATCGACGTGATCGACGAAGCGGCCGCGCGCCTGCGGCTGCTGCCGGAATCGAAGCGCCGCAAAACGGTGCAGGTAAAAGACATCGAAGAAACGGTCGCCAAAATCGCGCGTATTCCGGCGAAGAGCGTTTCGTCCGACGACAAGGATCGGTTGGCCAGCCTGGAGCGCGATTTGAAGCTGGTTATTTTCGGTCAGGATGCGGCAGTGGAAACGCTGTCGTCCTGCATCAAGCTGTCGCGCTCGGGACTCGGCAATCCGGATCGTCCGATCGGCAATTTCCTGCTCGCTGGCCCGACCGGTGTTGGCAAGACCGAAGTCACGCGCCAGCTCGCCAATCAGCTCGGCATAGAACTGATCCGCTTCGATATGTCCGAATACATGGAACGGCATACCGTTTCGCGGCTGATCGGCGCACCGCCAGGTTATGTCGGCTTCGATCAGGGCGGCCTGCTGACCGAAGCGGTCATCAAGCATCCGCATGCGGTGGTGCTCCTCGACGAAATCGAGAAGGCGCATCCGGATGTGTTCAACCTGCTGCTGCGGGTGATGGATCACGGCACGCTCACCGACAACAACGGCCGCGCGGCTGATTTCCGCAACATCATTCTGGTGATGACGACCAACGCTGGCGCCGAGGAATCGTCGCGCCGTTCGATGGGCTTCTCGGAAGCGAATCACACCACTGATGCGCTGGAAGTGATTCGCCGCAGCTTCTCGCCGGAATTCCGTAATCGCCTCGATGCGATCATTCCGTTCGCAGCGCTTGGCCGCGACGAAATCACCCGCGTGGTCGATAAATTCCTGATGCAGCTGGAAGAGCAGCTGGCGGCCAAGCATGTGCTGATGGAAGTGGAGCCGGAAGCGCGCAACTGGCTGGCCGAACATGGCTGCGATGTAAAGATGGGCGCACGGCCGATGGCGCGCACGATTCAGGACAACATCAAGCGTCCGCTAGCCGAGGAACTGCTGTTCGGCAAGCTGGCACATGGCGGTCGTGTGCTGGTGAAAGTCAGCGACGACGACAAGATCGAGTTCGAGATCGAGGCCAAGGAAAAGCCGGTGGCTGCGGTCGAGCCGGCTTAATCCATCGAAAGCCTTGCTGAAAAAAGCCCGCGAAAGCGGGCTTTTTTCGGTTATTGATCGACTTTATTGAGGCACGCCGGGAAGAAAACCGGGCGCGTGAATTCAGTAACGAACCGAAGAATAACGAACTTCGGCGAAAGCGCTTACTTGTCGCGGAATGTGATGCGGCCCTTGCTCAGATCGTAGGGCGTCAACTGCACCGTGACTTTATCGCCGGTCAGAATGCGGATGTAGTTTTTGCGCATGCGGCCCGAAATGTGCGCAGTCACAATGTGGCCGTTTTCGAGCTTGACGCGGAATGTGGTGTTCGGCAGCGTTTCGACAACGATGCCGGGCATTTCAATATGATCTTCTTTTGCCATGAGGCCGCAGGTAGTTTAAGTCGCGGCATTATCCGCGAACGCCTCCGCAGCAGCAATGCGCACCCAGCCGGAGACTTGCAGAATCTCCAGCGGCTGAAAATTTTTCTTGTAATCCATCTTGTCGCTGCCGGCCACCCAATAGCCCAGATACAGATACGGCAAGCCTTCTTCGCGCGCGCTTTGCACCTGTCGCAGGATGGCGTAAGTGCCGAGGCCGCGTGCCGGTTGTGCGGGATCGAAAAACGTATACACCGCCGAAAATCCGCGCGGTACGCGATCGACCACCGAAACCGCCAGCAATTGCTGGCCTTCGCGCAGTTCCCAGAATTCGGTAGTGCCCCAGCCGCAGCCGAGAAATTCGCGGAAAGCCTCGCCGTCGTCCGGGTCCATTCCGCCATCGGGATGGCGCGCTTTCAGGTAAGCGCGATACAACTCGTAATGCTCGTTGCCGAGTCGATCGAGAATGCGCAGTTGCACACCGGCATTGCGCTGTGCGCAGCGGCGCTGACTGCGATTCGGCACGAAATCCTGCACTGCGACGCGCACCGAGCGGCACGCGCGGCAGCCGACGCACATTGGCCGATAAGCGTAATCGCCACTGCGGCGGAAGCCGTTGTCGAGCAGCGAGCCGTAGATTGCCGGATCGAGCTTCAAGGCCGGATCGACGAACGCGCTACGCGCTGCGCGCGTCGGCAGATAGCCGCAAAGATGCGAAGCACCCAGCAGCAAGCGCAGGTTTTGCAAGCTCATGAGATCGACCGCTTCATGTCGTCAAGACTATGCAAAAACGATGCGCAGCGAAACGTGCCGCCAGGCTTCATCGCAAGGCTTCCGATAAACGCCAAGGCATACGCGATGGCAGATGGTGGCGATCGCAGGGCACGTCGCGTTCGTAGCGCCACAAACCGGTGCGCCCGGCAAAGCCCATCGCCTCGTGCAGCAGCCGCAGGAAGCGTTCGCGCGAGATGTCGATGGCGCCCATCGTTTTCAGATGCGGTGACGCGATCTGGCAATCGATCAGGCTGAATTGCCAGTCTTCGAGCTGCCGGCACAGATGACAGAGCGCGAGCTTGGAGCCGTCGTCCGCGCGGCTGAACATCGATTCGCCGAAGAACGCGCGGCCGAGTGCCACGCCGTAAAGCCCGCCGATCAGCACGCCCTCGCGCCAGACTTCCGCCGAGTGCGCGAAGCCGTGTTCGTGTAGCTCGCGGTAAGCATCGCGCATATCCGGCCCAAGCCAGGTGCCGTTGGCATTGGCGCGTTCGGCGGCGCAGGCTTCGAGCACGGTTTCAAATGCACAGTCGAGCGTCACTGCGAAGTTCGCCTTGCGGATGCGTTTCGCCAGCGAATGCGAGATGTGGATTTCGCTCGGACGCAACACCGCGCGCGGATCGGGGCACCACCAAAGGATCGGTTCGTTCGGGTTGTACCACGGAAAAATTCCGCTGGAATACGCACGTATCAGGCGTGGCATCGACAGATCCCCGCCGATCGCCAGCAGACCGTTCGGTTCCTGCATGGCTTTATGCGCTGGCGGAAACGGCTGATCGGGATCGCGCGGATCGAGCCAGTGCAACCGGACCGGATTATCCATTCGCTCGCGCCTAACTTGCCGCTTCGATTTCGATCGGCACTTCGCCCGGACGTTTGAACGGCGTGTGCTCGCCGAGCATGGCGCCGCGCTGCGCGATCCATTCACGTTCTTCCTGCATGGCGCGTTTTACTGCGCCACGCAAGCGTGGATCGGTGATCCAGTGTTGCGAGCGCGTGGTGACTGGTGCGAAGCCGCGCGATAATTTGTGTTCGCCCTGCGCGCCGGCGTCGAACACCTGCAAGCCTTCGCGGATGCAGAATTCGATGCCCTGGTAATAGCAAGTCTCGAAATGGAGGCTGTGATAACGATCCGCCGCACCCCAGTGGCGGCCGTAGAGCGTGCCGCCGCGGCTTGCGTCTGAAGATTTTCCGATCAGGGTGATTGCCACAGCCACCAGGCTCCGTTCTGCATATGCCAGAGCGAGTCTAATCGGCGTCGCCGGACTGCGGGCGTAGTCGAGAAAAAATTCCAGGCTCAGATACGGTGGCCGGCCGTGTTCTTCGTAGGTGTTCGCATAAAGCGCATAAACCTGCACCCATTCGGCTTCGCTCAACTGGTCGCCGCTGCGCCATTCAAAACGCAAACCGGCTTCGGCAACACGGCGGCGTTCGCGCAGGATCTTCTTGCGCTTTTCGCTGGTCAGGGTCGCCAGAAAATCGCTGAAATCGCTATAGCCGCGATTGCGCCAATGGAACTGCACATCGTTGCGCTCGATGCAGCCGGCCTGCGCGAAAGCAGCGTTATCGTCCGCATCGAGAAACAGATTGTGCAGTGACGACACGCCTAGTTGTTCAGTCAAGGCCGGCAATAATCGCGCGAGTTCGCTGCGTGCTTCCGCATCGCGCGCGCCGATGCGCGGACCCGACGACGGCGTGAACGGCACCGCGCACACCAGCTTCGGATAATAAGCCTGACGAATACGATGACTCGCCTCGGCCCAGCTGAAATCGAAAACGAATTCGCCGTAGGAATGGGCTTTCAGGTAGAGCGGCGCCACCGCGGCAATGCCGGAATCGTCTTCGAGCACCGCGTGGCAAGGTGTCCAGCCGGTGGCGCGTGTGGCGCAATCACGCTGTTCCAGCGCATTCAGGAATTCATGCCGGATGAGTGGATAATCTTCCGGAAACAGCGAGTTCCACGCCGTTGCCGGCAATGCCGCAATCGAATCTAGCTGGCGTAATCGCACCCGATGCGCGTGCCTCTAGTCAGGCCGCGAAACCTGCGGCAATCAATGCGCCGTCGGTTGCTGC
Source organism: Rhodospirillales bacterium (assembly GCA_903970615.1). Lineage (GTDB taxonomy): Bacteria > Pseudomonadota > Gammaproteobacteria > Nevskiales > Nevskiaceae > Nevskia. The sequence goes on along the minus strand of CAJCJH010000007.1, from coordinate 28,334 downwards.
ACGCCCGCGCCGCGCAGCGCCCACTGCACGCAGGTGTCGTGTTCGAAGCGCGAAATTTTTTCTTCCTCGGAAGGCGGAGCCGCTTCCAGCAGCCGGCCATCCGTATCGAACTTGATCGCAGCGCCTGCGGTTTGCACTTTCAGTTCGCTGGCCGGTTCCGAATCCCAGGAAACCTGCAGATAACGGATGCGGCGCTCGGCAAATTCCGGAAGCCGGTTTGCGCCCGCCGCGATCAGCGCCGCTTCTTCGGAGGTGAACTCGCGGACTTGACCATCTTGCGTCAACAGGAAATGGCGGATCTCGGTATTCATGGTGGCTCCCGGCTTCTGAAGCATTTCGACACCTCTCCAAATTGAAGGTTTGGCCGCAGTTTTCAAGGGCCGATTAAAGAGCTGACCAGAAAGCCTTCCGAAAAGCCGCTGATATACTGACTTGCGGATTTCCGCCACCCCTTGAACGAATTCCAGAGTGTTCAGTCGCAAGAAACAAGCCGCTAAATCCTTATCCACCCGTCCCGCTGCGACCGAGTCAAGCTGGGTCGAGCGGCTGCCGCACGAAGTGGCTTTGCTGGCCTGCGTCGGGGTTGCGCTTTTCCTGCTGATTACGCTCGTCAGCTATCAAGCGGGCGATCCAGGCTGGTCCACTTCCGGCGACGGCAACACGATCCGCAATCTCGGCGGCGTGGTCGGCGCCTGGCTCGCCAACCGCCTGCTCAGTTATGTCGGTTATGTCGCTTTTTTGCTGCCCTGGGCCGTTTTGTGGCTGGGCTTGCGGCTGTTCCGCGGCGGCGAGCCGCTCGCCATGCACGTTCCGGCCGGCGTTCGCGCGGCGGCCTGGCTGGTGTCGATTTGCAGTCTCGCCGGGCTGGCCAATCTGTACGTGCATCAACTGCCGAACTGGGTGCCGGAAGGCAGCGGCGGGATCGCCGGAATTCTGCTCAGCGACTTCCTGACGAAAATCCTGAACCCGGTCGGCGCCTCGCTGGCCTTGCTCACGCTGTTCGCCGTGGCGCTGCCGCTGGCGATGATTTTTTCCTGGCTCGCCGTGCTAGAAGCAATCGGTGCGCGCGTGCAGCGGCTGTTCCAGAGCGCACGCGAGCGTCGCGCGGCGCGCGCAGAGGCAGCGCCTGAATTCGAGGAAGACGAGCCGGAAGAGGAGATCGTGCCGGAGCCAGTCATCGTCAAGGAAGCGCGCCGCCGCAAGAGCGCGGTGACGACCCGCATCGAACCGCAATTCGATTTTGAAACGCCCGCCGAGCCGCTGACATCGTCGCGCGGCAAAACCGCGCCGGTCGTCACCGCGATGGAAGCGGTCGCCTCGCGCATTTCCGCACTCGGGCCGGATGTCGGTGAACTGGCAAACGATGCGTCCGCAGTAGCGGCCGGCGCAGCGCTGTCGAAGCCCTTATCGACGCCGCGTAAATCGCCCAAGCCTGCATCGATCAAGGTGCCGACTTACGACGGCAACCCGCTGCCGCCGCTGGATCTGCTCGACCCGCCGAAGCCGAGCGGCAAGCGCTACACACCGGAAGATATCGAACGGCTGTCGCGCGAAGTCGAACGTCATCTCGGCGATTTCGGCGTGGAAGCGCAAGTGGTCGATGCGATGCCGGGGCCAGTGATTACGCGCTTTGAGCTGTTGCCCGCGCCCGGCGTCAAAGGTTCGCAGATCACCAATCTGTCGAAAGATCTGGCGCGTTCTCTGTCGGTCTCCAGCGTGCGTGTGGTCGAGGTGATCGAAGGCAAGAGCGTCATCGGTCTCGAAATTCCGAATCAGAAACGCGAAATGGTTTCGCTGTCGGAAATTCTCGAATCGCCTTCGTACACCAACTCGGCCTCGCCACTGACGATGGGCATGGGCAAGGATATCGCCGGCAATCCGCTCGCGGTCGATCTCGCCAGAATGCCCCATTTGCTGGTGGCTGGAACCACCGGCTCCGGAAAATCGGTGGCGATCAACGCGATGATTTTGTCGATGCTGTTCAAGTCAACCGCCGATGAACTGCGGCTGATCCTGATCGACCCGAAGATGCTGGAACTGAGTGTTTATCAGGATATTCCGCATCTGTTGACGCCGGTCGTCACCGACATGAAAGACGCCGCCAACGCGCTGCGCTGGTGTGTGGCGGAAATGGAGCGGCGTTACAAACTGATGTCGGCTTTAGGTGTACGCAACCTCGCCGGCATGAACAAGAAAGTGCTGGATGCCGCCGAAGCCGGCACGCCGCTGCGCGATCCCTTGTCGGCCGAACCGGATCTGTTCGCCGAACATATCATCGAGCCGCCGACGCTGGAAGTGCTGCCGCATATCGTCATCGTCATCGACGAGCTGGCCGACATGATGATGGTGGTCGGCAAGAAGGTCGAAGAGCTGATCGCACGCATTGCGCAGAAAGCGCGCGCGGCCGGCATTCATCTGATCGTCGCCACGCAAAGGCCGAGCGTCGATGTCATCACCGGCCTTATCAAGGCCAACATTCCGAGCCGCGTGGCGTTCCAGGTGGCTAGCCGCATTGACTCGCGCACGATTCTCGACGAGATGGGGGCGGAAACTTTGCTCGGCCACGGCGACATGCTGTATCGGCCGATCGGCGCCTCGCGTATCCAGCGTCTGCATGGCGCGTTCGTAGACGATCACGAAGTGCATAAAGTAGTGGCCTATCTGAAACAGGTCGGTGCGCCGAATTACATCGAATCGATCCTTGCCGATCCGGAAGCGCGGCCCGAACCGGACGGCGCCAGCGATGCGGAATCCGACCCGATGTACGACCAGGCTGTCGCCGTCGTGCTGGAAACCCGTAAGGCCAGCGTGTCGTGGGTGCAGCGGCGTTTGAAGATCGGCTACAACCGCGCCGCACGCATGGTCGAGCAGATGGAAGCGGCAGGCATCGTCGGACCGAGCGGGCCGGGCGGCAACCGCGAAATTTTATCGCCGGGCGGCCGTGAATGAACGCCCCGGCAAACGGTACCAACGCGCCGGCAAAACGGCGCATGCCGACGCTCTTTATCCCGCACGGCGGCGGCCCTTGCTTCTTCATGGAACCGCCGCCGCAATCTCCGGAATTGTGGGATCGGATGGCGCAATATCTGCGCGGCATCGCTCAATCGATCGACCAATCAATCCATGCAAAGCCGCGCGCGATGCTGGTAATTTCGGCGCATTGGGAAATGCCGCAACCGACGGTGATGACCTCGCCCTCGCCATCTCTTTCGTTCGATTACCACGGCTTTCCGGAACACACTTATCGCCTGCGTTATCCCGCCGCCGGATCGCCTGCGCTGGCGCAACAAGTGCGCGATCTGCTGCGCGAAGCCGGCATCGGAAGCGCTGAGGATGCAGTGCGTGGTTTCGATCACGGCGTGTTCGTGCCCTTGCTGTTGATGTATCCGCAGGCCGAGATTCCGATCGTGCAATTGTCGCTGCAAGCCGGGCTCGATCCCGCTGTGCATCTGGCGATCGGCCAAGCGCTCGCACCCTTGCGCGAGCAGGGTGTATTGATCGTTGGCAGTGGCATGAGTTATCACAATCTGCGGCATTTTTTCGATAACCGCGAAGCCGGCAACGCCGCCGCAAGCGCGTTCGATGAATGGCTCGCCGATGCAGTTTGCGATCCTGATCTCGACGTGCGTACCCAGAAGCTGCGCGACTGGAGCCAGGCGCCCGGCGCGCGCGCGGCGCATCCTCGCGAAGAACATCTGCTGCCGCTGATGGTGTCTGCCGGCGCCGCCCGCGGCGATCGCGGTGTGCGCGATTATTCCGATAAGCTGATTGGCAAAGCGATTTCCGGTTTCCGTTTCGGCTGATGTCCGGTCGTAACTCATGTCCGCTCAATCGATCTCGCAATCTCTTAACCCCGGCAATCTGGCCGCCGCCGATTCGTGCAAAGCCGATGATTCATTGTCGATTCATTCGATCAACATAGACTCCTAATCATGACTCCTTCTCCACGATGCCTTCGATTCGCCGCACTCCTCATGCTTTGCGCGGCGAGTGCCGCACCAGCCGATTCCGCGCAGGAAGCCTTGAAGCATTTCGTCGATGGCGTGCAAACGCTGGATACGCATTTCGAGCAGGTGCAGACCGACGACGACGGCAAGATCACCAATAAAAGTAGCGGCCATTTCCTGCTGTCGCGGCCGTCCGCTGCGAGCAAAAGTGAAGCCGGAAAATTCCGCTGGAGTTATGAAAAGCCGTATCAGCAGGTTTCGGTTTGCGATGGTCTCAAGCTATGGTCGTACGATCCGGATTTGAATCAGGCCACCGAGCGCGAAGCCAAACAGGCGCTGATCGGCACACCGGCGGCCCTGCTGTCGCAACGTGGCGGCTTGACCAACGCCTTCACCGTGGAGGACGCCGGCGCCGAGGGCGATGCGCATCTGCTGAAGCTGGTGCCGAAATCGAAAGACAGCGACTTCAAATCGATCGAATTGCTGCTCGATAAAAACGGCGCGCCGCAGCGCATGCGCTTCGCCGATCAGATCGGCAGCCATTCTGAAATCACCTTCAGCGACACCAAGGTCAACAGCAAAATCGACCCTGCGCAATTCCAGTTCACGCCGCCGAAGAATGCCGAAATCGTGCACGGCGATGCGCCGATGACGAACGTCGATTAGCACCTGGATCAGGGTCGGTTAACACTCGATTGAATCGCTGTGGAGAAAACATTTTTGTTCAATGCAATGACCGACGAGACGTAATGCAGATCAACGGTCTGGATCATTACAACATCGCTGCACCGGTCGCATTGGTCGAACAAGTCCGGCGCTTTTATTGCGATTTGCTCGGCTTGACCTGCGGCCACCGACCCGCTTTCAACTCCGACGGCTATTGGCTCTATGCGGGCGAGCGGCCGTTGGTGCATCTGAAAATCATCCCGTCGACGCCGGGCGATTCGGCGGCATAAAAACAGGCTGGTTCTCGCATATCGCATTCAATTGTGCAGATTTGGACGGCTGTCGCGCGCGGCTCGATGCGCTTGGTATCGCTTACGAAATCGATTTCGTCGACGACTTGCAGCAGGTGCAGTTGTTCCTCACCGATCCCGCCGGCGTATGCGTGGAGCTGAATTTTTCCGAATCGCGCTAGGGTCGTTCCAAAGGAGCTTCACGCTGCGAATCGGGCGACTTCGTTTGAGGATGGCCGCGCAGTAGCAAGCTCGACTTCGCCTGTGGCATCGTGTGTCTGATTCGCAGACGAATCCGAAACGAGAGCGCCATCCGTGAAGCTGAATTTCCTGCTGGGGGCAACGGCCCACGGCCCGATGATCCTCAACCGCAACGATTATCACGGCCGCCCGGAAGCCCTTTATGGCGTGGGCTACGATCTGCTGAGCCGCGGCAGCTTCGCGGCGGATGAAGTGCGGCTGGGCAAGGAAATCCTCAGCTTTCAGCGCAATTGGAAAGGCAGCGGCGTAGTGGCGATCGACTGCGGCGCCAACATCGGCGTCCACACCATCGACTGGGCGCGGCACATGGAAGGCTGGGGCAGCATCACCGCGTTTGAGGCGCAGGAGCGCGTGTTCTATGCGCTGTGCGGCAACATCGTGCTGAACAATTGCGCGAATGCGCGCGCGCACTGGAGCGCGGTGGGCGGCGCGCACGGAACAATCGAAGTACCGCTGCTGGATTATGGCGTGCCGGGCAGTTTCGGCTCGCTGGAACTGCGCCAATCCGAGCGCAACGAAAACATCGGCCAGAGCGTCGACTACGCCAAAACGCAGGGCGTGCCGCTGGTGCCGCTGGACAGCCTGTTCCCCGGTCGCGTGGATTTCCTGAAGATCGATGTCGAAGGCATGGAACTCGAAGTGCTGCAAGGCGCGCGGGGCCTGATCGCCCGCGAAAAACCCACCATCCTTTACGAAGTCCTCAAATGTCCTGCGCAGCCGCTGGCGGATTTGCTCGAAGGCGCCGGCTACGCGCTGCACAAGATGAGGATCAACGTGCTGGCGATCCACAAGGACACGCCGATGAAACTCAATCAGGCCTGAGTGTTTCGCTGCGGCTTCAGAAAATTCCCGCCGCCAATCCCGCTGCCAGCGCCAGCCCGATTTCGGCGCAGCGGCGCAAGTCCTCATCGCCAATCTGCTTCGGCGCCAGAATCGCTTCGGTCGTCTGCGCATGCGTATTGACGATCAGGCCATCGGCCACTGCCTTCAATCGCAAACCGGTCGCAATGCGTTCAATCTGCCGTAGCGCATTGCAGCCATCGGAGCCGGCGCAGATCATCGCCGCATAAGGTTTGCCGTTGATGCGATCGAGCAGCGCGTAATAAGTACGATCGAAGAAATCCTTCATCAAACCGGACATCGCCGCGAGGTTTTCCGGCGTCACCCAGATCAGGCCATCTGCGTTCAATACATCTTCAGCCGCAGCTTCCGGCGCATGCTTCAACACAACCCGCACGATGGCTTCGGCCGTTGCGCCTTCAGCTGCCGCACGGGCCATCTGCTGAGCGCCACCGGTGTGGCTGTGCCAGACGATCAGCAAGGTTTTCATGGCGGCGGTTGTGATTGAATGGCCGAAGACGGAATGATGTTCAGCCACAGGATGCGAGACTTCAGGTGCAAGGACAAATGTTGACCGACTCGATCACCGCACCGCTGGCCGAGCGCATGCGGCCGCGCGTGCTCGATGAAGTGGTCGGGCAGTCGCACGTGCTCGCGGTGGGTGCGCCTTTGCGCGTTGCGCTGGAAGCCGGGCGCATTCCGTCGATGGTGCTGTGGGGTCCGCCCGGTGTCGGCAAAACCACGCTGGCGCGGCTGATCGCGCAGTACACCGAAGCGCAGTTCCTCACGCTTTCGGCGGTGATGGCCGGCATCAAGGATATCCGGGAAGCCACCGCCAAAGCGCAAGTTGCCATCGCCGCAACGCCCGCGCGGCGCACGGTGTTGTTCATCGACGAAATCCATCGTTTCAACAAAGGTCAGCAGGATGCACTGCTGCCGTTCGTTGAGGATGGCACGCTCACGCTGATCGGTGCGACCACCGAAAATCCTTCGTTTGAATTGAACGGCGCCTTGCTGTCGCGGCTGCGTGTGTTCGTGTTGCGCTCGCTCGATGAGGCGGCGATTCTGGCGCTGCTGAAACGCGCCCTCGTCGATCCGCAACGCGGCCTCGGCTTGAGCGAAGACGCACTGCCGCCAGGCTGGCTCAGCCGTATGGCCGAAGCGGCCGATGGCGATGCACGGCGCGCGTTGATCCTGCTGGAAACCGCCGTCGAGTTACGGCGTGCGCAAAGCACCCGCAGCGTGGCCGTGGAGTTGTCGCTTACCAGTACAGCCGACGCCGATGACGAACTGCTGAACCAGCTCATCGGCCGCGGCTTGCGCCGTTTCGACAAACAGGGCGACCACTTCTACGACCAGATTTCGGCGATGCATAAATCGGTTCGCGGGAGCGATCCCGATGCCGCACTCTACTGGTTCGCGCGCATGCTCGATGGCGGGGCGGATGCCGGTTATATCGCGCGCCGCGTGGTGCGCATGGCGGTTGAAGATGTTGGCCTCGCCGATCCTCGTGCCTTGCAGATTTCGCTCGAAGCCTGGGATGCGTACGAGCGTCTCGGCAGCCCGGAAGGCGAACTTGCGCTCGCGCAAGCGGTGGTTTATGTCGCCGTCGCCGCCAAGAGTAACGCCGCGTACCTGGCCTTCGCTGCGGCGAAAGCTGCGGTCGAACAACATGGCTCGCTCGAAGTGCCGATGCACATCCGCAATGCGCCGACGAAGTTGATGAAAGGCCTCGGCTACGGCGCGGGTTATCGCTACGATCACGATGAACAGGCCGCGCATGCTGCGGGTCAGCAATTCCTGCCGGACACGCTCGTCGGCCAGCAGTTCTATGCGCCCACCGCGCGCGGCCTCGAAGGCAAGATCGGCGAAAAGCTCGCTCGCTTGCGCGCCGGCAATCGCAAGCCTCCAGAGCAGACTCCGGGGCAGAATTGAAGCTTGCAGTCCACATTATCGATTGGCTAATCTAAGTTCCGCGAGATGGCATCCTCGCCGAACCGTCTGCCGTATCGCAGACTGATGATGCCTACCGATCCCGTCACGGGTGGCGTAGGCGTTCGCATTCGCGCTGCGCCGCCCTGATCCTTCGCCATCGTCAATGAACAGGAGCACGCAATGAGCGGCAATCTTTATCTCTGGCTGATCGTCACCCTCAGCGGCGCACTCGGCTGTGCCGCGCGTTTCGGCGCGGTGCTCGCATTCAAATCGCTGCCGTTCGGCTTCCCGATGGCAACCCTGTTCGTCAACGTCGTCGGCGGCTTCGTCATGGGCGGCGTCATGGGTTACGCGCACTCGCGCGAAACCTTCTCCGAAGTGCTGCGGCTGGCGCTCACCACCGGCTTTCTCGGCGGCTTCACCACCTTCTCCGCGTTCTCGATCGAAACCGTCTTGCTGTGGCGCGATGGCCAGATGTTCACCGCACTGGCGAACGTGGTGTTGAACGTCGTCGTCAGCGTCGGCGCCTGCGCCATCGGCTACGCGCTGCTGAAAACCGCTCCGGCCTGACCAGCCCCCGCCGCTATACTGCGCCGCACTTTTTCGATGGGATTTGACCACCATGCTGGACCCTAAACGCCTGCGCGCAGACGCTGCCGCAGTGGCCGCGCAACTCGCCCGCCGCGGCTTCGTGCTCGATCTGCCGCGCTTCAATGCACTCGAAGCCCAGCGCAAAGCTTTGCAGACCGAAACCGAACGTCTGCAAGCCGAGCGCAATATCGGCTCCAAGCGCATCGGCCAGGCCAAAGCCAAGGGCGAAGATGTCGCGCCAATTCTCGAATCGATGGAGCAGCTGAAAGCGCAGCTGGCTCATAACGAACAGCAACTCGCCGACCTGCAAGCCGAGTTCGAGGATTTCGCCGCCGGCCTGCCCAACACGCCGCATACCAGCGTGCCCGATGGCCGCGATGAACACGACAACGTAGAGCTGCGCCGCTGGGGCACGCCGCGCGAAGCTGCGGGCGCGAAGGACCACGCCGATCTCGGCGAAGCCCTGGGGCTGATGGACTTCGCCGCCGCCGCCAAACTCACCGGCGCACGCTTCGTCGTGCTGCGCGGCCAGCTCGCCCGCCTGCAACGCGCGCTCACGCAATTCATGCTCGATGTCCACACACAGCAGCATGGCTATGAAGAACTCTATGTGCCCTTCATCGTCAACGCCGCCAGCTTGCGCGGCACCGGCCAGTTGCCCAAGTTCGGCGAGGATCTGTTCGCACTGAAACCGCCGGAAGGCAGCGAACAGGATTGGCGCTTGATCCCCACCGCCGAAGTGCCGGTGACCAACCTGCTGCGCGACGAGATTCTGGATGCGTCAAACCTGCCGAAGAAATGGGTCGCGCACACGCCCTGCTTCCGTGCCGAAGCCGGCGCCGCCGGCCGCGACACCAAGGGCATGATCCGCCAGCATCAATTCGAGAAAGTGGAACTGGTGCAGGCCACCTTGCCCGAATATTCACAAGCCGCGCACGAGGAGTTGACCGGCCACGCCGAAGCCATCCTGCAAAAGCTCGAACTGCCGTATCGCGTGGTACTGCTGTGTGCGGGCGACATGGGCGCGGTTGCCGCTAAAACCTACGATCTGGAAGTCTGGCTGCCCTCGCAGAACCGCTATCGGGAGATCAGCTCCTGCAGCAACTTCGAGGATTTCCAGGCCCGCCGCATGCTTGCGCGCTATCGCCATCCCGAAACCAAAAAGCCCGAACTGCTGCACACCCTCAACGGCTCCGGGCTTGCCGTCGGCCGCACGCTCGTCGCCATTCTGGAGAACTACCAGAACGCGGATGGCAGCATCGCGGTGCCCGTCGCGTTACGCAGCTATCTGGGCGGGATGGAAAAGATCGGTTGATCGACCACCTGCCACCGCGGAGCGCAGCGTGATCTCCAGTTCCAGTGGCGCGGCCCCGTGGCTGATCTGGGCGCTGCTTTCCGCAATGTTCGCCTCGCTCACCGCCATCTTCGCCAAGCTCGGCCTGCGCGGTGTGGATTCGGATTTCGCCACACTCATTCGCACCGGCGTCATCCTGCTGGTGCTGGCCGGTTTCGTCGTGTGGGCCGGCAAGTGGAGCGATCCGCGTGCGCTTGCGGGAAAAACCTGGGCTTTCCTCGTGCTGTCTGCACTGGCGACAGGCGCCTCCTGGGTCTGCTACTTCCGCGCCCTCAAGCTCGGCGACGCCGCCAAGGTCGCCCCGGTCGACAAGCTCAGCGTCGTGCTCGTCGCCATATTCGCAGTCGCCTTTCTCGGCGAACGCCCCGCGCTGAAGGATTGGTGCGGTATCGCGCTGGTCGCCGCTGGGGTAGTGCTGCTCAGCTTGCGGCTTTAGCACCGCAGGGTGGGGATATTGTCCCGCCAATCGAGTGAACTCAATGTGGAGGCACATCATCCGCGATGTGCATGTAGACCGCCCCCGATCAAGGGGTACATCGCCCTTGATGTACCGGCAAACCGGCCGCGGGTTGCCCGCTATCCGCGGCGGTTGAGGAGCGGTGCGGCCAGTTTGCGGGGGCGGGGTTATCGCTGTGCGCGTGTTGTTTCTACTGTTGCATCTACGGCGCTGAACGCACCGCCAGAATCGCGTTGCAGCCGCCGAAGGCGAAGCTGTTGGTGAGTACGATGTTCAGCGGCATGTCACGCGCGGTGTTCGGCACGTAATCCAGATCGCAGAGCGGATCGGGTTCGTGATAGTTGATCGTCGGCGGCAGTACGCCATCGCGCAGGCTGAGTACGCTGGCGACGAATTCGATGGCGCCCGCAGCGCCCATCGAATGGCCGATCATGGATTTGATCGAACTCATCGGCAGGGTCTTCGCGCGAGCGCCGAACAGCGTTTTCACCGCTTCGGTTTCGGTGGCGTCGTTGGCGCTGGTGGCAGTGCCATGCGCGTTGATGTAATCGATGGTGCTGATATCGAGCTCGGCATCCGCCAGCGCGCGCCGCATCGCTTTGACCTGGCCTTCGACACTCGGCCGCGTCGAGTGCAGGCCATCGTTGTTGAAGCCGTAGCCGATCAGCTCGGCGTGGATGCTGGCGCCGCGGCGGCGCGCGTGTTCGTACTCTTCGAGCACGACGATGGCCGCGCCTTCGGCCAACACCAGGCCATCGCGGTCGCGTGCGAACGGCCGCATCGCGCTGGCGGGCGCATCGTTGCGTTGTGACATCACCCGCAGCGCATTCCATCCCGCGAAAATGCCGTAGGACAAAGGTGCGTCGGCGCCGCCGGCCAGCATCGAAGTGGCGTAGCCGTGCTGGATCATGCGGAATGCTTCGCCGATCGCGTTCGCACCGGATGAGCACGCGGTCGAAACGGTGAACGATGGCCCGCGCAGGCCATAGCGGATGCAGATGTGCCCGGCGGCGGCGTTGAACATCGACATCGGCACCGTCATCGGGCTGACGAAGCGCGGGCCTTTGGTGTGCAGCGCTTTCTGCGCGGCGTCGATGGTGGTGATGCCGCCGATGCCAGTGCCGAGAATCACGCCGGTCGCGTCTTCGTCGTCGATCTCAAGACCGCTGTTGCGCATAGCTTCGCTGGCGGCGGCGAGCGCGAACTGGCTGACGCGATCGACACGATCGGCGTCGACGTAATCGCAGGCGGCGAGGTCGAAAGTTTTGCACTCGCCGGCAATGCGCGTGCGGAATTCGGAAGCGTCGAAGCGCTCGATCGGCGCGATCGCCGAGCGGCCGGCTTTGAGTCCTTCCCAGAAAACCTGCTGACCAATGCCGAATGGAGTCACCAGTCCAAAGCCGGTGACGACAACCCTATGCCGAGGCATTGAACCTGCGGCTTGCCGGCGTCTTCGCAATCTGCGCTTTCACCAGCGTGACCAGCGAATCGAAATCGGTGACGTTGTCGGTGCCGGTATCCGGAAACTGGATGTTGAAATGGCTTTCCACTTCAAAGATGGTTTCGAGGAACAGCAGCGAGTCGCCGCCCCAGTCCGCCAGCTTGGAACCGCGCTGGATCACCGATTTATCGACCTTCAGATTGGCCGAAATCAGATCGCGCAATTGTTCTTCGACCGGATCCTGCAACTGCTCTTCCATCGCTCCCCCAACGTCAATTTTTGCGCCACGAATACGGCGGCCTTGCGCCATAGTAAAACGCGGCAGCCGCGCTTCCAAGCGAGCGCGCGCTTCAGGCGCGGACGAAGTGCGACTTTCCGCCGGTTTTCTTCAGCAACAGCACGTCGTGAATACGCAGGTCGGTGCCGGCGTGCGGCTTGAGCATGTCGTACAAGGTGAGCGCAGCGATCGACGCGGCCGTGAGCGCTTCCATCTCCACGCCGGTGCGCGCCTGCGTGCCGACTTCCACCTGCACCGTCACCGAGGTTTCAGTGAATTCATAACGCACGTCGATCTTTTCCAGCAGCAGCGGATGGCACAGCGGCAGTAGGTCCGGTGTGCGCTTGGCGGCGAGGAAAGCGGCGGCGCGCGCCATCTCCAGCGCATCGCCTTTGTCCAGCGTGCGTGCACGCAGGCGCGCGATCACGGCGGCGGGTGCATCGAGCACCGCCTGCGCAATGGCAATGCGTTCGGTGATGGCTTTCTCGCCGACGTTTTTCATGGCTGCTGGATGAGCCGGTTCATGGCTTGATTATCCATTCTCGGGCTGTGATTGGGCGATCTTCGATCTGCGCTGGATCGGGTCTGAAGCCGATGCTCGATTCGGTCTTGATCGCGGAGTCTTCAAACGTCTTTCACCGCCTTGAGCGGCTGGCCTTCGAGGAAGCGCGGCGGGCCATCGACATAGCGTTCCTCTTTCCAGATCGGCACGCTCTGCTTGATCGTATCGATCGCCCAGCGGCAGGCGTCGAACGCCTCCGCGCGATGCGGCGCATGCACGACGACGACGACGCTGACATCGCCAACGGTAAGCTCGCCTACCGCATGCGCAACGCGCGCGACCACGCCGAAACGCGCCGCGGCTTCGGTCTCGATCTGCAGCAGCCGCGCTTCCGCGAGCGTTTCATAGGCGTGGTAACGCATGCCGCTGACGGCACGTCCCTCATGCTGATTGCGCACCGTGCCGGCAAAAAAGGCGAGCGCGCCGCAGTGGGCTGGCGCGGGTTCGGTGAGCCAGTCGGCGAGGGGTAGTGCGCCTTGTTGAAGGCGAGGTTTGGGGTTGATATTCAATTAGGAGCTAGGACGCATGGATTTGATGATGCGCCAAGACGATGTCCCCGGAACACGACACTCCCAAAACACCCAGCCGTTAACTGAGTTGCCAGAAATTGCAATTGCTGCTGCTGAAGGAGAGTCATAGGATTTACCGTTTACCTGAAGTGCTCCACCTGCAACTTTTCCTAGGATGGTCCGGCCCTTGTAGGTGCCGCGAAATTCTGTTCCGGCCGGAAAGCGCACGCCTTTAGAAACCCAATCTGCCGCGCTCGCTGCTTCGATCGATGCGCCCGAAGAGGTGGGCTGTATTGCTTTTCCACCAAGGCCGAGAAGTTCTCTAAGTACATGGTTGTATGTGATCTCTTCTGACGCTCGGCGTGACGTAAGGGCTTTGAAAACATCAAAGTCGATTTCAACGGTGTGCATAGCAATCTCCAGCTCTATAGGAGATAGAACTATAGTTCTATCTTAAATGATAGCCAAGTTTCTCGGCATGCAACCCCTGCTATTTCTATCCACCGCTCACCGGCGGAATCAAAGCAAGACGATTCCCCGCGATGATCGCAGTCTGCGTCGAAACAATCGTATCGTCGATCGCCACTGCAATCGATGCGCGCCGCATGGCGAACTCGGGGTAGCGGGCGGCGAGTTGGTCCAGTGCATCGCTGACCAATGCATCGATGGCCAAGTCCAGCGTAAGGCGATCCGCGCCGCACCAGCGAGAAGCGGGGCCGTAGCAGTCGATCTCGAGTTTCATGCCGGGATTATGCAGGCAACCGTGTCGCTAGCCGCCGAGCGAATTCATCGCAATCGGCCGCGCAACATAACCCGGATGCGCGGCGTAGCCGGCGTCTTTGTGCCAGACCGTGTTACGGATGCTGGCGGCGAGTGCGGCGTCGATGACGCCGCTGCGCATCAGTTCGCGCAAGGACGTGCCGCGTTGCGAAAAAAGGCAGGGATACAACGCGCCATCGGCGGTGATGCGCAGGCGGTCGCAACTGGCGCAGAACGGATTGGAGACGGTGGCGATTACGCCGATGGCGTTGCCGATTTCATCCCTTCCGCCGCGCTCGCCGCCGACGCGGTAATACGCGGCCGGATCGTTGCCGCGCGGCAGCGCTTCGAGTGCGAATTCGGTGCGCAGGTGCGCGAGGATTTCCGCTTCGCTGACCACGCGCGCGCGCGACCATTCGCCGCGGCCATCGAGCGGCATGAATTCGATGAAGCGCAGGCTTATATTTTCGTGCATGGCCCAGCGCGTCAGCGGCAGGATTTCGTCCTCGTTCATGTCGCGGATGACGACAGTGTTGAGCTTCAGTGAAAGCCCCGCATCGCGCGCCGCACGAATGCCGGCCAGCACGGGCGCGACGTCGCGGCCGCCGGAAAGTCTGGCGAAAGTTGCAGGCGTCAGCGCATCGAGGCTGATGTTCAGATCGTCCAGCCCGGCGCGTTTAATCGACCCGGCGCGGCGCGCGAGCAGAGCGGCATTGGTGGTCAGCGAAATGCGTTCGAGGCCGAGCGCGCGCAGCTCGCCGCATTCCGCGATCACCGCTTCGAGATCGCGCCGCAACAGCGGTTCGCCGCCGGTGAGCCGGATGCGCGTGACGCCGAGTTCGCTCACGAACAAGCGCAGCAGACGCTGCAATTCCGTGCGTGTGAGGCGATCCGCACGCGGCATGAAATCCGGCGTTTCCGGCATGCAATATGGGCAGCGGAAATTGCAGCGGTCGGTGAGCGACACTCGCAGCTTGCGTTTCACGCGGCCGAAGCGATCCTGCACCGGCGTTGCGGCGAGCAGCGGCTGCGGGCGCGGTAGCAAAGTCATGTCGAGATGATGGTGGCCGGCTTGTGCAGGTTCAATGTACACGCAAGCTCGGAACCATTCAGCAGGCCGGAGTTCAAGCCGGCGCTGGTAACTCGCCGCAGTCAGGCCTGACGCCGCAACCGCCAGACGTTCGGCAAGTCCTCGCTCGCGCCGCGCTGATACGCAAGATCGAAATCGCCCAGCGCGCGCAGGCATTCATCGGCGTTCTGGTCCGCGCGCAGCGCGAACGCATCGAAGCCGCAGCGCTGCATGAACTGCAATTGATCGCGCTGCACATCGCCCACCGCGCGGATTTCGCCTTTGAAGTTGTAGCGCTCGCGCAGACAACGGGCCTGCGAAAACGCGCGGCCATCGCTGTATTTCGGGAAGCTCAGCGCGATCAGCGGCAAGGCCTGTAATTCCGGCCACAGCGCGGCGATGTCTTCGGTATTGTCGAGACGTACGCCGATTGCTTTCGCGGCCGAAAGCGTCTCGCGTTCCGCTCTTGATCGTGCAAGGCTGACGATGATCTTCGCGTTGCTTGGAATCTCAGCGGTATCGTCGAGTTCAATCCAGTCGTCGGCGCTGATGGCATATTTGCGAATCAGCAGGCTCATGCGGTGGCCTCGGCATGTGCGCTGGCCTTGTCGTAGAGCCGCGCCTTGAACGGCGCCATACCGACGCGGCGATAGGTGGCGAGAAAACTTTCGGCTTCCGAATCGCGCTGCGCCAGATAGACCTCGATGATTTTTTCGATCGCCGGCGCGATGTCTTCGCGGCTGAATGAAGGGCCGGTGCGATCGCCGAGCGCGGCATCGTTTTCGGCGGAGCCGCCAAGCGTGACCTGGTACCACTCCTCGCCCGATTTATCGACGCCGAGGATGCCGATGTGACCCACCGTGTGATGGCCGCAGCCGTTCATGCAGCCAGACATTTTCAGCTTGATGTCGCCGATGTCGTGCTGATAATCGAAATCCTCGAAGCGATCGAAAATGTCCTGCGCCACTCCGATCGAACCGGCATTGGCGAGCGAGCAGAAATCGAGACCGGGGCAGCAGATCAGGTCGGTCAGCAGGCCGATGTTCGGCGTGGCGAGGCCGAGTTCCGAAAGCCGTTGCCATAGCGCATGAATATCTTTTTTGGCGACATCCGCTAGCACCAGATTCTGATCGTGCGTCGCGCGCAGTTCGCCGAAACTGAATTCGTCGGCGAGCGCGGCCAGCGCATCCATCTGCGAATCAGTGACATCGCCCGGCGCAACACCATTCGCTTTCAGCGAGACGAACACTGCCGCGTAGCCGGGCCGCACATGCTTGCGCAGATTGCGCTTGGCCCAGGCGGCGAATTTCGCGTCGCTCGCAAGCTTCGCCGTGAAACTGCCGTCGTCAGCCGCTGCTTCATCGGCATACGCCGGCACATCGAAACGTGCGCGCATGCGCTCGACATCGCCGGCTTGCAGCTTCAGATACGAATCCTTGATCTGCGCCCATTCGGCTTCCACCAGTTCGGTGAATTTTTCCGGGCCGAGCGACTTCACCAGTACCTTGATGCGTGCGCGATGGATGTTGTCGCGGCGGCCCTGCAGGTTGTAGATGCGCAGGATCGCTTCGCAATACGAGAACAGATCGGCTTCCGGCAGGAATTCGCGGATCTTGTGGCCGAGCATCGGCATACGGCCGAGGCCGCCGCCGACGTAGATCGTGTAGCCGAGTTCGCCGGCCTCGTTGCGCACGATGTGGACGCCGATGTCATGCACGCGCGTGGCTGCGCGATCGGCGGTCGAGGCCGAGAACGCGAACTTGAATTTGCGCGGCAGCCAGTTGAATTCCGGATGGAAGCTGGACCACTGGCGCGTGAGTTCGCAGTACGGGCGTGGGTCGACCAACTCATCGTCGGCAACACCGGCGAGATGATCCGAAGTGATGTTGCGGATGCAGTTGCCGCTGGTCTGGATCGCGTGCATCTGCACGCTGGCGAGATCGGACAAAAGGTCCGGCACTTCTTCGAGTTTGGGCCAATTGAACTGGATGTTCTGGCGCGTGGTGAAGTGGCCGTAGCCCTTGTCGTACTTGCGAGCGATGTGCGCCAGCATGCGCATCTGCTTCGACGAAATCAGGCCGTAGGGAATGGCGATGCGCAGCATCGGCGCGAAGCGCTGCACATAAAGGCCGTTGCGCAGGCGTAGGGTGCGGAACTCTTCCTCGCCGAGCTGGCCGGCGAGAAAACGGCGGGTCTGGTCGCGGAACTGGGCGACGCGCTCGTCCACCAGTTTTTGATCGTATTCGTCGTAGCGATACATTAAAAAGCCTCGATGCGGGCGCGCATTTTAACTGCCGCGACCGCACGCATGCGAATGAGTGTTGCGATCAAAAATGCTGATTGGCGGGGTTGTCCATTCGCTTCAGAACGACTGCAATTTTGCGACCAGTTCGTGTGTGCGCCGCGTACGTGCGTCGAAGTCCTCGATCGACGCAACTTCTTCCACCAGATCGTGCGACAGATGCGGCGCGAATTGCGCGATGAAATCGTACATATAGGCGCGCAAAAACATGCCCTGGCGAAAGCCGATATGCGTGGTGCTGACCTCGAACAGATGGTCGGCCTTGATCGCAACCAGATCGGCATCGGCCTTGGCGTCGTACGCCATCGACGCGATGATGCCCACGCCCAGGCCGAGCCGCACATAGGTTTTGATGACGTCGGCATCCACCGCGGTGAGCACCACATCCGGCCGCAGTCCGTGCGCGGCGAAAGCTTGATCGAGTTTGGAGCGGCCGGTGAAACCAAACGTATAAGTGATGAGCGGAAACGCGGCGATTTCGCCGAGCGTGAGCTTGCTCTTTTGCGCCAGCGCATGATTTTTAGGCACTAGAATGCTGCGATTCCAGTGATAGCAGGGCAGCATCACCAGCTGGTTGAAATGCTCGATGGCTTCGGTTGCAATCGCAAAATCCGCATGACCTTCCGCCGCCATTTTTGCGATTTCCGGCGGCGTGCCCTGATGCAGATGCAGCGCCACCTGCGGATATTTCTCGCGGAACTTGCGCACCACCGGCGGCAGCGCATAGCGCGCCTGCGTGTGCGTGGTGGCGAGGCTCAAGGCGCCGCGATCGGTGTCGCGGAATTCCTCGGCGATGTTGCGGATGTTGTCGGCCTGCAACAGCAGGCGCTTGGTGTAATCGAGAATGCGCTGACCGGCCGGCGTGATGTGGCTCAGATGCTTGCCATTGCGCTGGAAAATATCGACGCCGAGTTCTTCTTCGAGCAGGCGAATCTGCTTCGACACGCCGGGCTGCGAAGTGAACAGCGCTTCCGCCGCGGCGGTGACGTTGAGGCCGCGATGTGCGACTTCATGGATGTAGTGCAGTTGGCGTAATTTCATGGCGTTTAGCTCTAGTGTTCCCCGGGTTCAGCGTGTTGTTGTTGATCGTGATTCAGTGTTGTTTTTATGCAGTGAATTTATTGATGAAACGCCTCGATCGGTGCAGACCTCAGCAAAACCTCACATCTGCAGCGAGATGCGTCCCGGCGGGATCGCGGTCCGGCTCCAGATCGAGCAGCCGCCGGTCGACCCAGCGCGTATTGCTCAGCCAGAGGCCGTTCCAGTCGAAACCATCGGCGCGGTGCATCAGTTCGATGCGGTTTTCGGATTCGTCCAGAAACACCAGACGATTCTGCGGTCCCAGCCATTGATCGAGAATGCGGCGGAACGAGCGGTCGTAAATCAGCTTGCGCCGGTGCGATAACAGCGGCGCCAGATAATCGTTCACCAGATGCCAGGTGTCGGAACGTCCAGCGATGCGCAAATCGACCTTCGCGGTGCCGTTGTGCATCAGATAAAGCCCTTGCGCGACCTTGAACGGATGCAGGTTGTCGGCGGCCGAAGAACCGCGCGTGCGATAGCGGAAATGGAACGCGCATTCGCGGCCGGCAAATTCCTGCGCGAGCGAAACGGCGAGTTTCGGATCACTCTCATCAGTTCGCGTGACGCGCGGTTTGCCGGTGCTGCCGAAGCCCATGAAGCCGAAGCCATCCGGGTTGTACTCTGCCGCCGAGCGCAACAGTTCAGGCGGCGTGGTCAAGCCGCGCGCTTGGTAGATGATGAGGCACATCGGCGGATGTCCCGTCGCTCGTAAAATCGTTCAATCGCTGCGGATCAAGGCGAAACCTTCGCCAGCATCACTTCGGTCGCCTTGAAAACCGCCAGCACTTCGGTGCCGACATCGAGATTCAAGGCCTTGATCGAACGCGAGGTGACGATCGAAGTGACGATGCCGGACGCGGTTTCAATATCGACTTCCGACACCACCGGACCATGCACGATCTCGACGATCCGGCCGGGTAACTGGTTTCTGGTATTGATCGCATGAATCGTCATCGCCGCTGCTCCTTGCATGATTGAGGCTGGCATCCTACGACCGGATCATTAGCTTATAAAGAAATATAAACGAATGTCGTTATTCTATTTTATGTTGGTTCAGATATCGGGATCGATAAGAGGGTCTGCGCTCGGCAGACATAGCTGATTCTGACGATCTCGACGGTCCGCTCGGTCGCGCCAAATTCCGCGCAACAACGATCGCCACTTTGCCTCGCGCGATGTCGCAGCCCACAATCGCAATCCTGATGACTGCGCCATCTACTTTTACATTTGACGAGACGCCAAACGCTGGCGCGTCCGCCGATTCGCTGCTGTTTTTTCCGATCAGCCTGCGGCTGGCCGGCAGCCGCGTGCTGCTGGTTGGCGGTGGCGAGGTCGCCGCGCGCAAGGTGCGGCTACTGCTGCGCGCGAAGCCGCGGATCGAAATCGTCGCATGTGAGTTGAACGAGGAATTGAGCGCCTTGTGCGCCGCCGGCCGCGTGCGCCATCTCGCCACGGATTTCGCGCCGTCGCAGGTGCAAGGCTGCCGCCTGGTGATCGCCGCAACCGACGATCGCGCGGTCAATCGTGCGGTCGCCGCGGCTGCGGATGCCGCCAATGTGCCGGTGAATGTGGTGGACGATCCGGAGCCGTCGAGTTTCATCACGCCGGCGATCATCGATCGCGCGCCGCTGCAGGTGGCGATCTCCAGCGGCGGCGCGGCACCGGTGCTGGCGCGGCGTTTGCGCGAGCGCATCGAAGCGATGTTGCCCGGCAATTTTGGCCGCATCGCGGAGTTCATGCATCGCATGCGCGGCCGCGTTGCTGCGAAATATCCGGCGGGCGAGCGACGCGCGATCTGGGAAAATTTTCTCGATAGTCCGGGTGCTGAAAGTCTGCTGCGCGGCGATGAAACCGCGGCCGATCTCGAATTGCAACGCCTGCTCGATGGCGGCGCTGCCAGCGGTCAGGTGTTTCTGGTCGGCGCCGGTCCGGGCGATCCGGATTTGCTGACGTTCCGCGCGTTGCGCCTGATGCAGCAGGCCGACGTGGTGCTGTACGACCGCTTGCTGTCGCCCGCGATTCTCGACTTGGTGCGACGTGATGCCACACGCATTTTCGTCGGCAAGCAGCGCAGCCGCCACGCGGTGCCGCAGGATGAAATCAACACCGAATTGGTGCGGCTCGCGCGCGAAGGCAAGCGCGTGCTGCGGCTCAAGGGCGGTGATCCTTTCATCTTCGGCCGCGGCGGCGAAGAAATCGAAACACTGGCGGCGGCCGGTATTCCGTTCCAGGTGGTGCCCGGCATCACCGCGGCCAGCGGTTGCGCCGCGTATGCTGGTATTCCGCTGACGCACCGCGACTACGCACAGGCCTGCATTTTCGTCACTGGCCATGCGCGTGCGGATGGCAAACTCGCACTGAACTGGCCGCTGCTCGCGCAGACCGGTCAGACCGTGGTGATCTACATGGGACTCGGCACCTTGCCGCAACTCTGCGCGCAATTCATCGCGTATGGATTACCCGCCGAATGGCCGGCCGCGCTGGTGGAAGAAGGCACATCGAGCGCGCAGCGCGTGATCGCCGCCACGCTGGCAGATTTGCCCGCGAAAGTGGAAGCCGCACAAGTCAGCGGCGCCAGTTTGCTGATCGTCGGCGAAGTGGTGCGCCTGCGCGAAAAGCTCGGCTGGTTCGGCGCGCGCGCGAACGCGACTACTCAGCTTGCAGGATCGATCGACGACTGATCGGAATCTGAAAACGGCAAGCGCACACGCTGTTGCACCGCGCGCAGAATTCCGGCGGTATCGAGCCCGCAGGCCGCGAGCAGTTCATCGCGCGAACCGTGACTGATGAAACGATCCGGCAGACCGAGATTGAGCACCGGAACGGTCAGCTCATTTTGCAGCAGGAATTCGTTGACGGCGCTGCCTGCGCCTCCGTGCACGGCGTTGTCTTCGATCGTCACCAGCAGATCGTTGCCGGCTGCGAGTTGGCGAATCAACTGCTGATCGAGTGGTTTGACGAAGCGCATATCCGCGACTTGCGCATCGAGAACTTCAGCGGCAGCCAGTGCGCGTTGCAGCAGTGTGCCGAAAACGAGGAAGGCCATTCGCGGCGGCTGTTGACCGCGTGCTTCGCGGACGATGCGGCCTTCGCCAAGCGCAATCGGCTGCGGAATCGCGTCGTCGAGCCTGATGCCGGTACCGCTGCCGCGCGGATAACGCACCGCGCTTGGGCTATCGAGTGTCAGCGCAGTCGCCAGCATTTGCTGGCATTCACGCTCGTCGCTCGGCGTCATCACGACAAAATCCGGCACGCAGCGCAGGAACGAAAGATCGAACGCGCCGTGATGCGTTGCGCCATCCGCGCCGACCAGTCCACCGCGATCGATCGCAAAAATCACCGGCAGTTTCTGGATCGCCACATCGTGAATCAGCTGGTCGTAGCCGCGCTGCAGGAACGTGGAATAGATCGCCACTACCGGCCGCAAGCCTTCGCAGGCGAGGCCGGCAGCGAGTGTCACCGCGTGTTGTTCGGCGATGCCGACATCGAAGTAGCGCTCGGGGAAACGCTGCGCAAATCCCACCAGACCGGAACCTTCGCGCATGGCCGGTGTAATCGCAACGATGCGGGAATCGCGTGCGGCGGCGGCACACAGCCAGTCGCCGAAAACCTGCGAGTAGGTCGGCGCGCCGGGCTTGGTCGCGGCCATTGCGCCAGTCAGCGGATCGAACGCGGTGACGCCGTGATAACGGATCGGTTCGGCTTCGGCCGGCGCGAAGCCTTTGCCTTTGACGGTGATGACGTGCAGGAAACGCGGGCCTTTGGCATCTTTCAACCGATCGATCACAGCGAGCAGCGCCGCCGTATCGTGACCATCAACCGGCCCGTGATAACTGCAGCCGAGACTCTCGAACAAAGTGCCGGCCGCGAGTTCGCGCGCGAGGGAATGTGCGATGGGTTGTTCGACGGAATGCTCGGCAGCGCGCTCGACTGCAAGCGGTTTCGGCGGCACGCTTTGCGGCGCGATCGTCTGCGAAAGTGCCGGTCTTCGCGCATGCGGCGCATCGAAACCGGCTTTTGCCAGCGCGCGCGCCGCATGATCGCGCAGCGCGCCGACGTTTTCCGAAATCGACATATCGTTGTCGTTGCACACGACCAGCACGTCGAGGTCCAGCGCGCCGATGTGGTTCAAGGCTTCGAACGCAAGGCCGGCAGTAAGGCCGCCATCGCCGATCACCGCGACCACGCGGCGCTGTTCGTGCTTCAATCGAATGGCGGCTGCCATGCCAGCTGCGGCGGAAATCGATGTGCTGGAATGGCCGGCGCCGAAGGCGTCGAATTCGCTTTCGCTGCGGCTTAAAAATGGCGCGAGGCCACCCAGCTTGCGCATGCTTTCGAGACCTTCACGCCGCCCGGTTAAAAGCTTGTGCGGATAGGCCTGATGGCCGACATCCCAGATCAGCCGGTCGTGCGGCGTTGCCAGCGCGAAGTGCAGCGCGAGTGTGAGTTCGACCGTGCCGAGGTTGGCGGAAAAATGGCCGCCGCTGCGCGCCAGGGTTTCGATCAGATAACGGCGGATTTCCCGCGCGACTTGCGGTAATTGGTTCGCGCCAAGCCGGCGCAGATCGGCCGGGCTATCGATGCCGTTCAGCAAGGGATAAGCGGATATTGCTTCGGAGCCGGATTTCATTGCGGCATTATCGCTGCCGCTCGGCGAGGCTGCCGTTGAGTCGGCGCGGAAGCCTGTACTTGAGTCTATCCCCGAGTCGATTGCGCGCTTTTAATCGGCTTCGATATTGTTATCGGCGGCCAGCAGATTTTTCACCCGCAATTCGGCGCTGGCGAGCGCTTCGCGGCATTCGCGCGTCAAGACCACGCCGCGCTCGAACAGCTGCAAGGATTCTTCCAGCGGCAGATCGCCATGTTCCATTTTGGCAACGATGGCTTCGAGTTCTTTCATCGAACTCTCGAAACGCGCGACCGGGTCGAGCGTTAATTCCGGCGTTGAAGGCCCGGCAGATGCGGCGGTTTTCTTGCTCATCGAGGCAGCTTATTGCGAAAGTGGAACAGTGGGGCGAGCCGGCTGTGACGCTTGAATCCAAATGGCGCGCAGCCTGCATCCAATCGGTATCAACAACGCGGTCGCCGCCGGCAACCGGAATTTCAGCAACGGAACTGATCAATCATGTTACCTATTCTCGATGTCGAAGCGGGCCATATCAAAATCGAAGGTCTCGATAAACTCAGCGATGCCGCCAATTCGGCATCGGCACTGTTCGGCGAATTCATCGGCCTGGTTGCGGTGACGCTGATCTTCAGCACTCCGATCATCATCATACTGGCGGTGCTGCGGCATCGCGCACGGCGCCAGCAGGCGATGAACGAAATGATCCTCAAACTGGCCGAGAAAGGCCAGCCGATTCCGCCGCAGGTTTTCGACTTGCCCAGCGCCGGTCCGCGTTCCGATCTGCGGCGCGGAATCAAGCTGATTGCGGTCGGCCTCGGCATCATGGGCTTCTTCTATTTTCAGGATGTGCGCGAGGCGATCGGCATCGGCTTCATTCCGCTGGCGATCGGCGTCGGCTATCTGCTGTCGTCGCACTTCGATAAAGAAAAGCCGGCGCCGTGAATCCGGCAGCCGCCGGGGTTGCGGCGGATGGACCTTCCGACGACGTGCTGGTAGCGCGTGTTCTCGCAGGCAACGATCGTCACGCATTTGCCGCGCTGGTGCGGCGCCATCAGGCGCCGGTACGCGCGCTGCTGCGGCGCTTGACGCATGGCGACGATGCGCTGGCCGATGATCTTTCGCAGGAAGCCTTCATTCAGGCCTTTCGCAAGCTCAGCCAGTTTCGCGGCGAAGCGCGCTTCAGCACCTGGATTTACCGCATCGCCTATAACGCATTTTTGATGCACGCGCGCACGCGCAAGCCGGAGCAATCGCTCGACGATGCGATGCCGGAAGTTGCAGACGACGACGCGGCCGATCATGCCGGCGAATGGCAGCCGGAACAGACCGCCGCCAATTTGCAGCTCGACTTGCAGCGGGCGATGACGCGGCTGTCGCCAGCCGAGAGAGCGGCGATCGTGCAGTGCTACTATCTGGATCGCAGTCACGAAGAGGCGGCGTATGTCTTGCAGTGTCCGCTCGGCACGGTGAAATCGCATGTTTCTCGCGCCAAGCAGAAACTCAAGGATGCGCTCGCGGTCTGGGAAACGAGGACAAGCGGATGAGCCAGGAACCCCAACAAAACTCTGATCAAAACTCGAATCAAAAATCCGGTCAAGAAATTGGTCGGGAACCCGATCGAATCGCCAATGAGATCACTGCAATGGATGGATCGCTGATTCACGGCGCGTTCGCGGATGGCGACGATGCCTGGCTCGAATCGCTGCTGCGGAACGACGCGCAGCAACTCGCGCATATTGATGACGATGGCTTTTCCGCGCGCGTAATGGCCGTGTTGCCGCCGCCGCAAAGATCTGTGCGGCCGTGGCTGGTGCCGGCAATGGCCGCGATCGGCGGCGCGGTCGCATTGGGCTTGACGCCCGCCGGCGGCTATTTCGCCTCGCATTTTCTCGAGCTGTTCGATCTACGGCATTTTTCGCCGGCGAATCTCGATGTGCTGGTGCCGGTTGCGCTGCTGTACGCCTGCGGTTTCGCCGCGGTGCAGGAGCGCTGAGGGGTTTTCCCGATCGTCGACGGCGTGCGCGATAGCGCCGGCACGATTTCGCAAAATTGGGCGCGATTTCGAGCCTCGCGGCGGGTCAAAAGTAAATCCATAACGCATACCGCTTGCCCGGCGACCAGGCTTTCGCTACCGTCGCGCCTCTCGAAATTTCACTGACGATGGCCAACTCGAATTATTCCGCCGAACAGATCGAAGTCCTCAGCGGGCTCGACCCGGTGCGCAAGCGTCCCGGCATGTACACCGACACCACGCGGCCGAATCATCTGGCGCAGGAAGTCATCGATAACGGTGTCGATGAAGCGCTGGCGAATCATGCCAAGCGCATCGATGTCGTGGTCTATGCCGATGGCTCTTTGCAGGTTTCGGACGACGGCCGTGGCATGCCGGTGGACATTCATCCCGAACACAAGGTTTCCGGCGTCGAGCTGATCCTGACGCGACTGCACTCCGGCGCGAAATTCTCCAACAAGGCCTATGGATTTTCCGGCGGCTTGCATGGTGTTGGCGTGTCGGTGGTGAATGCGCTGTCGAAGCAGCTCGAAGTGCGCGTAACGCGCGGCGGCGGCGAATATTCGATGACGTTCGCCAATGGCGACAAGGCCAGCGAACTCACGCAGATCGGGCCCGCACCAAAATCGAAAAGCGGCACGACGGTACGCTTCTGGCCGGACGAAAAATATTTTGATTCGCCGAAGTTTTCGATTCCGCGGCTCAAGCAGATCCTGCGCGCGAAAGCGGTGCTGTGTCCGAATTTGCGCGTCTCGCTCGACGACCAGATCGCTGGCGAACAAACCGTCTGGCAGTACGAAAACGGTCTGGTCGATTACCTGAAAGACACGCTCGGCGGCGCCGAAACCATTCCGGCCGAGCCTTTCGTCGGCAAGTTCGCCGCCAAGCGCGAAGAAGTGGAATGGGCACTGCTGTGGCTCAACGGCGGCGGCGAAGCGGTAGCCGAGTCGTATGTAAATCTGATTCCCACCGCGCAAGGCGGCACGCATGTGAACGGCCTGCGCACCGGCTTGACCGAAGCGATCCGCGAGTTCTGCGAGTTCCGCAATCTGCTGCCGCGCGGCGTGAAACTGTCGCCGGAAGATGCCTGGCTCGGGTGCAGTTATGTGCTGAGCGTGAAGATGCTCGATCCGCAATTCGCCGGCCAGACCAAGGAGCGTTTGTCGTCGCGCGAGACCGCCGCGTTCGTGCAGGGTGTGGTTCACGACAGCTTCAGCTTGTGGCTGAACCAGCATCCGGCAGAAGGCGAGCTGGTCGCGCAACTGGTGATCGCCAACGCCAATGCGCGCATGAAGTTGGCCAAATTGGTGGTGCGCAAGAAAATCACTAGCGGTCCCGCGCTGCCCGGCAAGCTGGCGGATTGCGTGCTGACGGATCTTTCGCAGACCGAACTGTTTCTCGTCGAAGGCGATTCCGCGGGTGGCTCGGCCAAGCAGGCGCGCGACCGCGATACGCAGGCGATCATGCCCTTGCGCGGAAAAATCCTGAACACCTGGGAAGTCGATCACAACGAGGCGCTGGCGAGCGAGGAAATCCACAACATCAGCGTTGCGATCGGCGTTGATCCCGGCAGCAGTGATTTATCCACGCTGCGCTACGGCAAAATCTGCGTGCTGGCCGATGCCGATTCCGACGGTTTGCATATCGCCACACTGCTGTGCGCGCTGTTCCTCAAGCACTATCGTCCGCTGGTGCTTGCCGGGCACATTTATATCGCCATGCCGCCGCTGTATCGCATCGACGCCGGCAAGCAGGTTTTTTACGCGCTCGACGGCGCCGAACGCGATGGCATTCTCGACCGGCTACAAGCGGAAGGCACCAAGGCCAAGATCAACGTCACCCGCTTCAAAGGTCTCGGCGAAATGAACCCGCTGCAACTGCGCGAAACCACGATGTCGCGCGATACGCGGCGGCTGGTACAACTCACGCTCGACGCCGATATCGCCGCCGCACTCGATGGCGAGGCCCCGACGCTCGATCCTGCGCCGACCGCGGACATGATCATGGATATGCTGCTGGCCAAAAAACGCGCTGGCGATCGCAAGAACTGGCTCGAAGAAAAAGGCGACAAGGCGGAGGTTTGAGCCGAGTTTGCCTTGGGTTCCGTACGATCACGCATGAAATTCCTCAGTCGCGCCACATCACCCAAAAAACTCAACAAAACTCTACGAGGAGAGTTCATTTGAAAATCCGTTTTCTCCTGCTGGCCGCGATTACCTTGATGAGCGGCTGCGCGCGCGCCGAATGTCCCTATCCGAAAGCGCCGGAAAAAATGCCGGACGGCTACATCGCGACGAAAGCCGAAATGGCCCAGGCGCAGCATGCATTTACTGCATTCAACGACGCGATCACCGATTACACCGCCTGCGTCGACAACGAAGCCGAGGCCAAGATCGCCAAAGGCGGCAAGGATTTAACGCCCGAGCAGATCAAGCAGATCAACGACGAAGCGACGCAAAAACACGACGCCGCCGTCGATGATCTGGAAGCGCGTGTGGAGCAGTTCAACACCGAAGTGCGTGGCTACAACGAACTGCAGAAGCAGAAATAGTCGCACGCTAAAAATTAGCCGACGATTTCGCTAACGACGCTTGCCTGGAGATGCCAGATTCCGAGCGTGCTAAACTTTCGACTTACCGGTAAGACGCAAGGCACCATTATTATGAGCAGCGTCAGCGTATCCAGCAAAGGGCAGATGGTCATCCCCAAGGAAGTCCGGCAGCGGCTGGGCATCAAGTCCGGTTCGCGGTTGGAGATCAGCGAAGTCGGCGGTGAACTGCGGCTGAAGCTCACCAAGCGGCCGGGCAAGAACGCAAGCATCGAGGCGGGTCTGGGGCTCGCGGGTTACAAAGGTCCGCCGGTATCGATCGAGGAAATGGATCGTGCGATCCGGGAATCGGCGGGCGAGGACGACGACCGTATTCGCAAGGGCTGGAACCGCACGGCCGCAAAGTGGAGCCGCCCTGCTCCCAAATCCGCGCACAGGAAGCCCTAGCGGTCGGACGTGGATAGTCTCGATACCAACCTTCTTGCCCGTTACTACACCAACGACGATCCCGTGCAGGCCAGAATCGTCGCAGGGCTGCTGGCCGGCGACACCCCGCTGTTCGTGCCCGTATCCGTGGTCGTTGAACTCGTCTGGATACTGAGCAACACGCGCTATCGCCTGCCGAAATCGCGCATCGTCGCCACGCTGCGACATCTGCTGACCATCGCCAGCGTTCAGGTGGAAAGTGAAGCCGCGGTTCTTGCCGCAGTGGATGCCTGCGAAAAAGGGATGGATTTTGCCGATGCTCTGCACCTCGCGTTGTCCGCGCGCTGCGCGCGCCTGCTGACCTTCGACCGCAAATTTG
>CAJCJH010000006.1 GCA_903970615.1 Rhodospirillales bacterium | reverse complement strand
ACGAAATGGCCATTGTGGAACCGTAAACCCGCATCGCGCGTGGTGCGAAAGCTGAACAGGGTTTCGTTCCAGTGATGTACGTGGGTGACGTGCTGGGTGTTGAAGGCGGCCATGGGGTTCGAGCGATGCCTGATGTCATCGCGGTTTGAAGATCGGGAAGAAGTTTTAGTGCGTCGGGCTTGGGCGTTATCAACGAGCGCTTGTTGAAGAACTCCCGGCGTTTTTAGGATTACGCTTTCTCCGGCTTCGCCTCAATGCCGGCGGAACGCCGAAGTGATCTTGATGACGCGATTGATTGCATTGATTGCCGCATTCGGCAGATTCACCGGCTTTTCCAGCATCTGGCCGATCATTTTTTTGTACTTGTCCGAGTACGGCGGAAACATCAGATTTGGATCGGTGATCGGTGGCCCTTCTTCCACCACCGCACGCGCATTCGAACATTCCAGAAAACTGTAGCGCCCGCCGATGCGGCCAATACCACTCGAATTCACGCCGCCGAAAGGCAAGTGCGCATTGGTGCCGGATTGAATGAGGTTGTGATTGACCACCGTACTGCCCGAGGTCGTGTGCGCCAGAAACCAGTCGATCGCGGCGCGATCCCTCGCAAAGATGTAAAGACCCAATGGCTTCGGGCGTGTGCGGATTTCAGCCACCGCCGACTCGCGGTCGGCGAATGGCAATATGCAAATAATGGGGCCGAAAATCTCCTCACTCATGATCCTCATATCGCGGCTAAGTTTGGTCAGGATAGTTGGCGCAATGAATAGATCGTCGCGGTCGGTTTCACCGCCGGACGCCACGATCGCTCCTTTCGCAATCGCATCGTCCAGCAAGGATTTGATGCGATCGAAATGCCGCTGATTGACGATGCGCGGCAGTTCCGCAGAATGCCGATAGCCGCGGCCGGAAGCGTCGTACATCGTTCGCATGGCAATGCCGAGCGCTTCGACGAATGCGGTTTCGACGCTCTGGTGGACCAGCGCGTAATCCGGTGCCAGACACACCTGCCCGCAGTTCGCCACTCTACCCCAGGCGATCTTGCGGGCCGCATCGGCAAGATCAGCACTGGCATCGACGATGACCGGATTCTTGCCGCCCATCTCCAGCGTGACCGATGCGAAATGTTCCGCAGCGGCTTTCATCACCAGCCGGCCAACGGCGTGCCCGCCGATGAAGAAAATGTGGTTGAACGGCAGCGTCAATAATTCGGATGCGACTTCCGGGCCGCCCTGCACGACGGCAAATTCACTGATATCGAACACTTTGGAAATGATGTCGGCCAGAACCTGCGCGGAATGCGGTGCCAGTTCGGAAGGCTTCAGCAGCATGGTGTTGCCGGCAGCGATTGCTCCCATCAAGGGGACAAGCCCGATCGCAATCGGTGCGTTCCAGGTCGCCAGATTCAGCACCACGCCTTTTGCTTCGTACTGCACGTAACACTTCTTGCCGAGCGTCATCAGCGTGCCCTGCACATCCTGATGTTGCATCCATGAAGAAAGGTTTCGCGCGATGAACTCGGCCTCGGTTTTCACCATCAGCAACTGCGCGTCGATGTCTGTATCGAGCAGGCGCAGTTCCTTGCGCCCGGCCTCCAGAATGGCCGGCCGCGCCTGCATCACGGCGGCCGCCAACCGCCGCAGCTTGTCGGAGCGTTCAGCAGCTGTAGTCTGCGCAATCGCAGGTGCGGTTTGCGACAAGCGCGCAAAGATCGCGGAGAGTGGCGTCGAACCCAGGGCGAGTGGAGCATTCATCGACAACTCCTTTTCATGCGCTCTTGTAGCTTGGAATTTTGAAGGTCATTCGCATCATGCTTTCGAGCTGGCTGTCCGACAGCAGGCGGCGCATCACGCCCATCGGTTTGACATCCTTGCCGAGATATTCCATCGGCTTCCATTTTTTCTTGTCGAGAATCTGCAGGGTTCCGGTCAAGGCTTCTTCGGGCGAGCTACCGCTTTTTTCGAGCATGTCCGGCAACACTTGCATCATCACCTTGCCGAGATACGGCTCGTAGACTTCGCGGATCGGCTGTGGCTGTTCGTTCCAGGTCTTTTTGGTATTCGCGTGGGAGTTCGCCGACATACCGGTCAACACCCCGCCGGGAATGATCGATGTCACCTGAACACCGAACGGTGCGAGCTCGTGCCGCAAGGTCAGCGTCATGCCGTGAATCGCATGCTTGGTCATGTTGTAGGCGCCGGCCCCAACCGGATTGGCGAGAATCGCACCGGAGCTGTAGTTGGCAATGCGCGAACCCGGCGCGTTCTTGCGGATCAAGGGCAGAAACGCCTGGATCACGCGCAGCTGGCCAAACATGTTGATGTTGAACAGCCGCTCGACATCTGAAAGTTTCGCGCCTTCCAGAACACCGGTGCCGATGTTGGCGACACCGGCAACATTCATCAGAAGATCGAGACCGCGGCCACCGAGCGCTGCGGTGACTGCGGCCGCGCTCGCCGTAACCGACTCGGACTTCGACACATCCTGTTCGACCACGGTGAGATTGCCGCCGCTGACCAGATCGGTCGGCGCGCCCGGCAGCACGCCGGCGAACACCTGCCAGCCACGCGCAATCAGCGCCTTGCTCAACAGGTTTGCCTGGCCGACGTTGGCACCGGTGATGAAGGCGGTTTTACCTGAGCCTTGACTGGCGTTCGTCATGCGTTTTCCTCCCGGATATTCTTGTTGGTAGTCTTGTTGGGATATTTTTTTTCAGTGGCCACCGCGGGCAGCAGCATCCGGGCTGAACTGCGCCGCGGTCAGCGGTATGTTGATTTTCCACCAGTCGCTGCCGCGCTCGTTGACCAGGTAGCCAGCTTCATATGCGCCGGAAGTAAGGTCGTGATAGATAGTGGCGCCGCGATGGTAGGCCTTGCCTTCCGGCGAATAATGGTAAGTCACGTAATTCGCGCGCCATAGCTGACCGCGCCCATCGTAGGCATCCGCCCAGTTGACCAGCCAGGTATCTTCATCAACGTAAAGTTCGCGCTTGCTGTAGATGTGACGAACGCCGGCCTTCAGCGTGCCCTCGATCACCCACTCCCGATGCATCTCGTAGCGCACGTAGTCGCTGTTGACGGTGTTCGGCTTGATCAGATCGCTGTACTTGATCGAAGGATCATTGATCTTGAAGTTGTTGTAGGGAACATAGACGTCCTTCTTGCCGACCAGCTTCCAGGTGTATCGCTCGGGCGAACCGTTGAAGCCGTAATCGTCGTCAACCGTTCTCAAACCTGCGGGCGGCACCGGATAATCGAAGCCGACTTCAGGCGCCTGCCGCACGCGGCGAATGCCCGGCTGGTATTGCCAGCTCTGGGTGGCGTCGACGCTGAAATCATTCGGCTGATAGCCCACCGCGACAAACCCTTTCTGGCGCTCGGGCAGCAGGAAAGCATCGTAAAAATAGGCGTTGATGTGGTCCTGATAACTGCCCGGCTTGCCCGGCTGATTTCCGGTGTTCATGGTCATGAACTTGGCGCGCCCCCAGGCGATGCTGCCGCCCGAGTAGACGTCGGCGATATCGTTGACGGCGACTTCGGTCCACGGCCGGATCGCATTGACCACGTTCCAGACCGCTTCAAGACCGCTCTGCGGAAATGGAAATGGAATCGAGCCGCTGGTGCCGCTGATGCCCTTGCCGTCGTGGACCAATTCCGCGGTCGTCGCATTCTTTTTAGCGATCTCGCAGACGCCCTCGCTATAGCCAAAATCGCGGTGGCTCGGATACACATTCATCTTGAACGCATCCGGATATTTCTTCAGCAGCGCCTGCTCGCCGGCGGTGAGGTTGGCGGCATATTTGGAAATATTCTGCGAAGTGATCGTGAACAGAGGCTTTTCGTCGGCATAAGGCCCCGGCTCGAATCCGTTGACTTTTCTCACGCCCGGCCAGTTATCGGTCCACTTGCCGGTGTACGCCGCAACGCCATCTGCAGAGCCGGCTTTTTCAGCGCCGAGGCAGGTTTTTTCCGGGCCACCGAGCTCTGCCGCCTTCGCCTCGGGCACCTTGGCCAGCGCCGACTGCGTCGACAGGGCGATGCCGGCGAGCACGACGGCGCTGTTTACGATCCCTCTGAAAGTCATTATCGATCTCCTCAAAATAAACTTGTCGCGCGATCACATTGGAACGATCAGTGCGCGCTCATTGGCTGAAACATTTGCATCAGCAGGCCGGCATACGACTCTGCCGCGGATAATGGAAAACAGCGCTGCCGAGCCTCCGCTCCGATTTGTCATGCGCAAATGCTGCGCGACGAATCGGCCCGCTGCCTCATCCAAACCGATGAGCGCGGAGCAATGAATGCAGCGCTGATTCCGCTCGATCGGCAATGCACGCCTCCGCCGATTCGCGGTTCCAGACGATGGCGCCATTTTTAAGCGTCAACCGAAGATCGTCGGCGACGAGCCGGCATTTCGCTGCGGACCAGGGCCGATCGAGCAGACACATATCCGCCACGGCACCCGCTCGAATGTTGTTGTTGCCAAGCGCACAGAAAAGACCCAAAGCCTGTGCGGCAGTCAGAGCTTCATCGGCGCCCAATACGCGCGCATCCGGCGTGCGGCGAAACACCGCGGCACGCATCGCCGCCCAAGGATCGGCATTGCCGAACGGCGCATCGGTGCTGCCGGAGACGGCGATGCCGCGCTCGAAAAAACTCGCCAGCCGATACAGCCAGGGACGATCTTCGGGATCGACATTATCGAGATAGGCATCGCCGCGCTCGGCAACAAAATTCGGCTGCACCGTTACGCGAAGACCGAGTCGTGCGATGTCTTCAAACAACTCCGGCGGCGTGACCGATGCGTGCTCGATGCGGTCGCCGCCGACCGTGCCGGCTTCCGCAAATGCCGCCAGCGCGAATGCAAGTTCACCGCGCGTGACGCAATGGAATGCAGCCGGTCGTTGCGCGTGATGACTGCGCTGCAACTGCTGAACGATTTCATCGAAATCGGGCAAGTCAGCATCGTGCAGATGAAACTTGGTGGCGCCGCAGGCGAGCCGCGCACCTTGCGCCGTTACCGCACTTTGCCGTGTATCGAGCGAAGCGTCGCCGAGCAAAATGGCATCCTGCAACAGCTCGCCGGAGGTCTGCGCGGCAGCGATTGCGTGGAACTCATCGATATCATTTCGCGGCGTAGCATCCGTCACCGTCGTAACGCCGAATCGCGCGAGTTTTTGGCTGATCGCTGCGAGCGAATGTGGACGCCGCGGCAAGCGCTTTCGCAGCCAGTCATCCGCGTCGAAAAGACGGCCGGTCGCGCGGCCATCGATGCGCTCCAGAGGATCGTCCTG
>CAJCJH010000005.1 GCA_903970615.1 Rhodospirillales bacterium | reverse complement strand
ACGAAATGGCCATTGTGGAACCGTAAACCCGCATCGCGCGTGGTGCGAAAGCTGAACAGGGTTTCGTTCCAGTGATGTACGTGGGTGACGTGCTGGGTGTTGAAGGCGGCCATGGGGTTTCCGGCAAGAGATAATCGAGTTTGCTTGCGTTCCAGCGCTGACGCGAGAGAACTGTTCGAGTGCGCAATTTTACCGCGTAGCGCCTGCTGCGATCGACTAAAATTGCGTTTTGAACGGGCGCTCCGCTGAATGAATATCCATGCCGACCGAATCCTGATCCTCGATTTCGGTTCGCAATACACCCAGCTGATCGCGCGTCGCGTGCGCGAACTGGGCGTGTATTGCGAGATTCATCCTTGGGATATCGAACCCGCTGCGATTCTGGAATTCGCCCCGAAAGGTGTGGTGCTGTCCGGTAGTCCGGAGTCCACCTGCGAAGCAAATGCGCCGCGCGCGGCCAATGAAGTCTGGTCGCTCGGTGTGCCGGTGCTCGGCATTTGCTACGGCATGCAGACCATCGCCGCGCAACTCGGCGGCAAGGTGGCGCCGCATCACTCGAAGGAATTCGGCTACGCCGAGATTCGCGCGCGCGGCCATTCGGAGTTGCTGCGCGGCATCGAGGATCGCGTCAATGCCGAAGGCCACGGCCTGCTCGATGTCTGGATGAGCCACGGCGATCGCGTGGTCGAACTGCCGCCGGGTTTCAAGCTGATCGGCTCGACCGGCGACGTTCCCATCGCCGGAATCGCTGACGAAACGCGAAAAATCTACGGCCTGCAATTCCATCCGGAAGTCACACACACCACGCAAGGCGCGCGCATTTACGCGCGCTTCGTGCACGACATCTGCGGCTGCGGCAGCGCCTGGACGCCTGGCAACATCATCGAAGATGCGATTGCGAAAGTGCAGGCGCAGGTCGGCAAGGGCAGGGTGTTACTCGGACTTTCCGGCGGTGTGGATTCGTCCGTGGTCGCCGCGCTGCTGCACAAGGCGATCGGCGATCAGCTCACCTGCGTTTTCGTCGATCACGGCCTGCTGCGCCACCACGAAGGCGATCAGGTAATGCAGGTGTTCGCAAAAAATCTCGGCGTCAAGGTGATCCGCGTGAACGCCGAAGAACGCTTCCTCGCCGTACTCAAAGGCGTCGAAGACCCGGAGAAAAAACGCAAGATCATCGGCGGACTTTTCATTGATGTGTTCGACGAAGAAGCGCACAAGATCAGCGAAGTCGAATTCCTCGCGCAGGGCACGATTTATCCGGACGTGATCGAATCCGCCGGAGGCAAAACCGGAAAGGCGCATGTGATCAAGAGCCATCACAACGTCGGCGGTTTGCCGGAACGCATGAAGCTGAAACTGGTAGAGCCGCTGCGCGAATTGTTCAAGGACGAAGTGCGCAAGATCGGCATCGAACTCGGGCTTCCCGCCGAGATGGTGCATCGTCATCCGTTTCCGGGGCCGGGCCTTGGCGTGCGCATTTTGGGCGAAGTCGGCAAGTCTGCCGCCGATACGCTGCGCCTCGCCGACCATATCTTCATCGAAGAGCTGCGTAAATCCGGCTGGTACGAACAGACCTCGCAAGCCTTCGCAGTTTTCCTGCCGGTGAAGAGCGTCGGTGTCACCGGCGATGGCCGCCGCTACGAACCGGTGATTGCACTGCGCGCCGTGCAGACGATCGATTTCATGACCGCGCGCTGGGCGCATCTGCCGTATGAATTACTGGATATCTGCGCGCGCCGTATCGTCAACGAAATCGCAGGCGTCTCGCGTGTGGTCTACGACATCTCCGGCAAGCCACCGGCGACGATCGAGTGGGAATAAGTTTCCCGCCTATGCGGCAAATTTTTGTCCGCAGCATAGGTTTCAGCGTTTGACTCATTGATAGAAGCTTGCTGAAAATTTTGCGGCCAGCCCTTGCCCGACCTAGCGGTAATTGTCGTACGGCTGGAGCCGCTCCGCAACGGCTTCCGCCAGTGCCGCCACCGAGCGCGGCGCGCAGCCTTCGGCTTTGTTGCCGATGGTGATGGTCGCGGCATAGCCTGCGGCAGTCGTCGCTGCGACTACGCGAGCCAGTGTCCGCCGCGTTTCGATATCGGCATCGACGATCTGGTCGAAGGCGCCATAGAGGCGCTTGGCTTCTTCATAACCGTAGACACCATGTTTGCGATGCAGATTCCAGCGACACACCAGCGGCCCCGGCCATAGCGCGCGCAAAATCGGTAGCTGCTGATCGATCGGCGGCATCTTCGCGTGCAGTCCGAGGCAGTAAGTGGCGCCGCTTTCGCGCAGTACCTGAATCAAGGCGGTTGCCAGCTCGGGCGTCAGAAAACAGGGATCGCGCAGCTCAACGGCAATGATGCCATCCGATATTCGCGGATCGATTTTCGGCAAAGCCTTGAGCATGGCGCCGAGCCGTTCGAGCACTTCATCCGGCCGTGCCAGCAAACTCGCCGGCAATGGACTGAGCTGGAATACCAGCGCACCGAGTTTACTCCTGAGACCTGTATTTGCAGGCTCATGGAACGAATGCAACGCGCGTTCTGGATCGAGAAAATAGGGATTGATCTGCTGACCGCGACCATCCTCGCTGCGAATCGTCGCGTCGGCGATGACGCTCGGCGCTTTCACGACGAAGCGAAAATGCTGCGGAACTTTGGCGGCGTAAGCCGCATATTGATCTGCCGTCAGCGGCCGGTAAAACGCGCGATCGAGGCTCACGGTTCGCAGCAGCGGATGCTCGGCATAGGCGCGCAGGCCATCTCTCGAAAGCCTGGCTTCGGCATATCCCTTATCCCAGACCAAGCCCGCCCATCCCGGAAAATTCCACGATGATGTGCCCAAACGAAGCTGCGGCGGCATCAGCGCTGCGAGCTTCTGATGCAGCGCATCCGGCGCATGGGCCGAGACCGCATCGGGTGCGCGGCCGTGCTTCACAGCCACAACCGGCTG
Source organism: Rhodospirillales bacterium (assembly GCA_903970615.1). Classification (GTDB taxonomy): domain Bacteria; phylum Pseudomonadota; class Gammaproteobacteria; order Nevskiales; family Nevskiaceae; genus Nevskia. Next base: position 26,630 of record CAJCJH010000005.1, on the reverse strand, counting down.
CGCATCTTGCGCTTCATCGAACAAGGATTTTTGCATGACGGGATCGATCGCCGATGGATCTTTGGATCGAACCATTTTCCGGTAGTTCGAGCCGTTTGCGCGAGTTGCAATATGCATTACATCGGCGGAGTGAGGACAATATCTGTATGAACTCTTCGCCGAGCGATCCGCAAACCGATGACGACGCTTATATGCACGAAGCCCTCGCACTGGCTGCGCGCGCGGCCAGCGAGGGCGAAGTGCCGGTGGGTGCGGTGCTGGTGCAGCATAGACGGGTGATTGCGCAAGGCTGGAATCAGCCGATCGGCGGACATGATCCCAGCGCACACGCGGAGATGATTGCGCTGCGCGATGCCGCGCAAAAACTCGGCAATTACCGGCTGCTCGGCACTACGCTTTACGTCACGCTGGAACCTTGCGTGATGTGTGCGGGCGCCATTATTCATGCGCGACTTTCAAGACTCGTGTTCGGCGCGAGCGATCCGAAAGCGGGCGCGGTGAATTCTGTTTACGACGTCATCTCAAAGCCGCGTCTGAACCACATCGTTGAGTGGCGCGGTGGCGTGCTGGAGCAGGAATGCGGCGCAATTCTCCGGGATTTTTTTCGCGCACGGCGCTGAAATCACAGGAGCAATTTCAACATCGCGTGTTTGTGAAATGACTCAACTCGCAGTGACCGCCACCGCACTTTCAAAACGGAGTGCGCCATCTTCCACTTCTATCCTGATGTTGTCACCGCTCGCAAAATGGCCATCGAGAATCGAGCGCGCCAGTGGATTTTCCACCAGCGTTTGAATGGCCCGTTTCAACGGGCGCGCGCCGTACACCGGGTCGTAGCCGGCTTCGGCGAGCTTGGCCAAGGCGGCATCTGAAAATGTGATGCCGATGCCGCGTTCCGCCAGACGCTTGCGCAGGCCGACCGTCTGGAACTCAGCAATTGCTCGTATCTGCGCCGATCCGAGCGGATGGAACACCACCGCTTCGTCGATACGATTGATGAACTCTGGCCGGAAATGCTGGCCGACCACTGTCATCACGGCTTGCTTTATCGCCGCGTAATCTGACGAAGCGGATTGCGTGCTCATCATGTCCTGAATCAGGTTCGAGCCGAGATTCGAGGTCATTACCACGACGGTATTGCGGAAGTCGACGGTGCGGCCCTGGCCATCGGTGAGGCGGCCATCGTCGAGCACTTGCAACAGTACGTTGAACACTTCCGGATGCGCTTTCTCGACTTCATCCAGCAGGATCACCGAGTAAGGGCGACGGCGCACGGCTTCGGTGAGATAACCGCCTTCGTCGTAGCCGACATAACCCGGCGGCGCGCCGATCAAGCGCGCAACACTGTGGCGCTCCATGAACTCGCTCATGTCGATGCGCACCAGATTCTCTTCGCTATCGAACAGGAAGCTGGCCAGCGCCTTGCACAACTCGGTTTTGCCGACGCCGGTGGGGCCGAGAAACATGAACGAGCCGATCGGACGATTTGGATCGGAAAGCCCCGCGCGCGAACGGCGGATCGCGTTGGAAACGGCGGCAACGGCCTCATCTTGCCCGACCACGCGACCGTGCAACTCCTGCTCCATCCGCAGCAACTTATCGCGTTCGCCTTCGACCAATTTGGAAACCGGAATGCCGGTCCAGCGCGAAACGATCTCGGCGATTTCCTCTTCGGTGACTTCGGTCCGCAGCAACTCGAATTTGGCTTGCGCGGTTTCGTTCGAGGCCGCGAGTTTTTTCTCCAGCTCTGGAATCTGACCGTATTGCAGTTCCGCCATGCGCGACAAATCACTTGTGCGGCGCGCCGCATCGAGTTCCACGCGCAGGCGATCGAGTTCTTTCCTGAACTCCTCACTGCCCGCATCCGTCGCTTTTTCGGCTTTCCACTTCTCGTTGAGATCGGAGGCTTCGCGTTCGAGCTTGGCAATCTCCTCATTCAATGCAGCGAGTGATTTCTTCGCGCCGGCGTCATCCTCTTTCTTCAGCGCTTCGCGTTCGATCTTGAGCTGGATCAAACGGCGATCGAGACGGTCGAGCACCTCCGGTTTGGAATCCATTTCGATGCGGATACGCGAAGCCGCTTCATCGATCAGGTCGATAGCCTTGTCCGGCAGATTGCGATCGGTGATGTAGCGATGAGACAGTTTCGCTGCGGCGATGATCGCGCCATCCGATATCTCCACATTGTGATGCACTTCGTAGCGTTCCTTCAGCCCGCGCAGGATCGCCACCGTATCCTCCACACTCGGTTCGCCGACCAATACTTTCTGGAAGCGGCGTTCGAGTGCCGCATCTTTCTCGATGTACTTGCGATATTCGTCGAGCGTGGTCGCGCCGATGCAACGCAGCTCGCCGCGCGCGAGCGCGGGCTTCAGCATGTTGCCGGCGTCCATCGAGCCTTCGGCCTTGCCGGCGCCGACCAGCGTGTGAATCTCGTCGATGAACAGGATTACCTGGCCAGCGGATTTGGAAAGATCGGTCAGCACCGCTTTCAAGCGTTCTTCAAACTCGCCGCGGAATTTCGCGCCGGCAATCAAGGCGCCGAGATCGAGCGAGAGCAGGCGTTTTTCCTTCAAGCCTTCCGGCACTTCGCCGTTGACGATGCGCTGCGCCAAGCCTTCGACGATCGCGGTCTTGCCGACGCCCGGCTCGCCGATCAGCGTGGGATTGTTTTTCGTGCGGCGACTCAAGACCTGGATCACGCGACGGATTTCCTCATCGCGGCCGATCACCGGATCGAGCTTGCCGGCACGCGCTCGCTCGGTTAAATCGATGGTGTATTTCTCCAGCGCCTGACGCTGATCTTCCGCGCCGGCGGAGTCCACTTTCGCGCCGCCGCGCATCGCGTCGATCGCACGTTCCAGCAACTCCTTGCGCGCACCGGCTTCGCGCAGCGCCTTGCCGGTGGCACCCTTGTCGTCGAGTGCGGCGAGCACGAACAGCTCGCTCGAGATGAACTGATCCTTGCGCGTTTGTGCCAGCTTGTCGGTGAGATTCAGCAGCCGGCCGAGATCCTGGCCGACCTGCACTTCGCCGGTGGCATCGCGCAGCTTGGCGAGATTGTCCAGCGAGGCGGCAAGCTTACTGCGCAGCGTGTCGATGTTGACGCCAGCCTGCTGCAGCAAAGGCAAGGTCGAACTGCCGTCCTGATCGAGCAGCGATTGCAGCACATGCTGCGGTTCGAGCTGGGCATGATCGCGCCCGACGGCGATGCTTTGAGCTTCGGCGAGCGCCTGCTGAAAACGGCTGGTCAATTTGTCCATGCGCATGGCGCGTGTCCTTCTCGTTGCATCGGTTGATGTGTAGGAGAATGAGGCCGCAGCGATGGGTTTCAAGCTGCGGTGACATTCTCGTCAACGAGGATCGCAGTCAAAAACGCGATCCATTTCAGCCGCGCGCCGACGACAAATTAGCGTGATTGCACCGACTCCCTGGAAGCGCCTTGTGTCAAGCGATGAAGATCGAACGGGAGCGATGAAAAAAATCCGGAAGATCTGTAACCGGACTGCGCCGGATATGAATCGGCAAGTGGGCGCGAATGCCGATCGTATTATTCGATGGCTGATCGGCGCGCCACGAGCAATTGCGATAAATCGATCTGGTGCAATCGCTTAAGAAGAAAATAGGCTGCTACCGCGCGGCTCCAAAACGTGCGCCTCGCGTTTCTTGAGAGTTGGCCTAGCGCTTGCGGCCGGGCCGGTCGAAGTCGTCGAACACATCGTCGCCGATCAGTTTTTTCAGCTCGCGTTCTTCGCGGTAACGCTCCACGTCGCGCCAGTCGCGCGACTTCGCGTTGGGGATGACGTTGCCCTTCGCATCGAGATTCGGCAAGTCTTCCTCGAAACCCTCAGCGTCGTCCGGGAATTCGTCGAAGGCCGCTTTGGCCGGCTGCGGCGGTGGAGCCTTCTTTGCGGGTCTGCCTGCCATCGAATTACCACCTCCAACTTTGAGAGCACCAAATTTGCTCGCGTTTTAGCAGGCTTTTTTGCTGGGTGGAAGCCCCCGGCCACAAATGCCCGCGACGACGCTTCGGACCAGTAAAAAGTCAGCTGGCCGACCAGGCTGCTGCGCATCCGATGCCAAGCATTTTTCGCGCCGCTCGCGTCTGGTGTCGGGCATTCGGAAGCGCCGCTGGCAAAACCCGAATGGCGGTGTCTCGTCAGCGCATCGCGCGCCAGCAGCGATCTATCGCGCGGCAATATCGATGAGCTTCATCGCGGCCGACCGGCCGTATTCAACGTCGAACCAATCGTTACAAGCCTGCCGCGCGAAACCATCTCGCAATCCTGCGCGGGGCTGATAGAATGCGCGCCTTGAAAAGGTGTGGGGCGGTAGCTCAGCTGGGAGAGCGCTGCGTTCGCAATGCAGAGGTCGGGAGTTCGATCCTCCTCCGCTCCACCATTCGATGCGCAGTTGCGCGCATCCGCTGAATCGTTCCTCGAACGATCAGCAATGCTACCGATCGAACGCCCGCCGCTATCCAGGCTTTGCCGTCGATCGAATCCATTCGCTGACGATTCAACCCTCGCGCTTTGTTCGAATTTGATCGAAGCGAACGGCATTCTTTTGAGCCGATTCTGGAACTGTCTGAGTCAAGCAAAACCGCTCAGTTAACGTGCCTTAACTTAAGGGAAACTTAAACAGAAAAATGTCGTACGGAGCGGCGTTCGGACGCGAAAAAGCGTCACAAACCATCCTTAGCATCACGGCGGTCAATCACTGAGCGGTACAAGCATGAACGCCTGCACGCTCCGTTAAAGCTACGTTGCAAGACTTCCGATCAAGGCTGATGTTGAAGGGTCAAGTGCGTCATCCAGCGAATCAAAACATCTATTCAATCGACAGGGTAATCACAATGTTCCAGCGTGCTGGATTGAGTTTCGCAGTCTTGAGTCTGGCTGCACTTGCAGGTTGTACCGGCGAAACAGGTGCGACCGGCGCCACGGGTGCTACAGGTGCTACCGGCGCCGCTGGAGCCACTGGTGCAACCGGAGCCACAGGCGCTACCGGAGCCACAGGAGCAACAGGTGCGACCGGCGCCATGGGTGCTCCTGGAGCAACCGGACCTGCTGGGCCTGCGGGTCCAACTGGCCCGGCGGGCCCGGCTGGCCCGGCTGGTCCTGCTGGTCCAGCAGGCGGAAGTAGTACTGGCGGTACGTCTGGGGGATCGACTGGCGGAACCACTTCGGGCGGCTCTACCGGCGGCTCTACCGGCGGGACTTCAGGCGGTTCTACCGGCGGTACTTCGGGCGGCAGCACAGGCGGAACGCCCGCATCGCTGACGACTTCGCTGGAGTCGGGTGTAATGCCGGTGAAATCGATCATCAACCAGGGCACTGCGATCGGCCAAGGTTCAGGCAATGGGGCAACCCCATTTACGCTCACTTACCTGGCCGCCGATCCGAATAACAGCAGCGCGGCAACTGTAAACTCGCCGCCTTATACGGCCAGCAATCCGCAATACACCTCGGTGGGCACGGTGCCGGATACCGCAGCGGGATTCTGCAACTACTCTGGCTCTACGCCGGCTCGCGTTTCCTATGTCACCGGTGCGAAGTTTGAAACGACGATGCCCGGCACCAGCGGCGCCGATCCGGAAGTGCCGATGGCGCCGTTCTACTTTCCGCTGACCTACAACTCGGCGGTGACGACTGCGCCGAACACTTCCTTCGGGACCAGCGGCGCGACGCCGATCATCGGCCTGTTCGACTGGCGCCCGAAGGATATCGACGAAGCGCTGGTCGCGGCAGAATCGGATGACAATGGCAAGACCTGGTTCTTCATGCAGACCGTGCTTGAGCTATTCCCGGACTACACCAATCCGATCAGCGGCGGCTATGGCAATTCCACCAGCACCGGCTGCCCATCCGCAGTGACCGGCACTAACGCCAGCACCAACGCGCCATTGATCCCGACTGCCAACGGCAACAATGCCGATAACGGTTGGGGGCATGCCGCGGTGATCCAGTTGCCGGGCGCTGGCAATGCGAAAACTGGTCAGTATCTGTATATGCTCGATCGTGGCGCCGGCATCGATGTCAACCAGTTGTTCGTCATCAACCTCGCATCGCCTGCGGGCAGCGCTTATGGCGGTAGCAGTCCCAAATTCCCGATATGGAATACCAACAACACTGCTGCGGGTGCCAACGACATCAAGTCGATCAGTTCGGCGCTGAGCAATTCCTCGGGTGCGGCTGCCGCCGGTAACACGGTAGCGGTGCAGACCACCAATGGACTGCTGCATCCGGATGGCATCATGGCCGTGTTCCCGACTGCTGCCAGCGCCGCTGCAGGTACGCCGCTATCAGTACTTTATGTCGAGAAGATTCTGAGCGGCGACAACACCGGCAGTACCGCCTTACCCGCCGCCGAGCAATGCAGCAAAGCGCCATTCAGCGGCAAAACCAATCACGATATTTCCAAAGTGCATCTGGCCACGACTACGGATGGCATCAACTTCACTGAAGTCGGCATCGTCAATGGCTTGAACGATCCCACCACGGTGGATTACAACAAGACCCGCTGGATCAGCCCGCGCGGTACGCTGATCGATATTAATGGCGACGGCAGCCGTTGGGGTTTGTATTTCTCGGCAGGCAATTGTCTGGATGGCGATTCCGATGCATTCCATTACATCGGTTATGCGGAGTCCAGCGACAAGATGAACTGGACGGTCTATAACGACATCAACAGTCCGATCGCTTCGGTCAACGCCATTACAGTGAATAATCAGGCAGGCGGTGCCAGCGTGACGATTCCGGCCAACGCGCCGATCGTACCGACGCAGCCCTGGTTTGCGCAGCGTCTGTATGCGCCGACTGCGGTGCAGATCGACTCGACTCATCTGAGCATGACGTTTGCAGGATACGGCGTTCAAACGCCCGGTAACGATCTGCTCAACTATCGGCAGATTGGCAACGTCGTACTGAAAGTCAGTGCGCCATTGCCGGCTGGTGTGCCCAATAACATCAATGCACATTAGTCATTAGAGCGAGCTCACCGAGTTATCCAAACGCCCCGGAAATGGGGCGTTTTTTGTTCCCATCGGAGCATCTGTATTCCATTCGATTAATACCGCTCCATATGGCGAAAGCGTCGTTTAGTGGAGTGGTCCCAGACGTTATAAATAACTCCTCAACTTTTATTGTGAGATATTCGTCGCCGACTGAGATATCACTTTTCGCAGATCTGAAAGTAACGGAGCGGAGAAGCGGAAACTGGCTCCGCCGAGTAATGCGCTGCGGCCGCTGGTGACCTGCCCATCGAACAGTTCCGAAATCTTGCGAACCAGACTCAAGCCGATTTGCAGGTTCTCGGTTATCAACGGCTTCTCGTCCTGGCTGCCGGGCGCCTGCGTTAGCGGTGCCGGTAATAATCCGGGGCCGGCATCATCCACTTGCAGCCACCAATCCGTCTCGCTACGGCCTGCGCCGATCTGGATGCAGCCTTCGCGCGGCGAGTGACGCACTGCGTTTTCGACGAAGTTTCGCAGCACCAGATAAAACGCCTGCGCCGGCACACGCACTGGCGCAGCTTCGGCATCCACTTCAAAACGCAGACCGCGCTCGCCGGCGCGGCTGGCGAATTCGCTCAAGGTTTCATCGATGATGCGGCGCAGATCGATCGGCTCATGACTCAGTTCACGATGGACATCGCGTTCGAGCCGCGCCAGCACCAATAATTGTTCGATCACGCGGGTCGCACGATCGACCGCGCCGACCAGCACATCGAGCCGCGCGCGCATGGCAGGTTCATCCGAATGTTGCTGGAGCCGCTGCAGGTTGAGCCTTATGCCCGCCAGCGGTGTGCGCAATTCGTGCGCGACACTGGCGGCGAAGCGGCGCTCGTCTTCCCAGGATTCGGCCAGTTGCATTAGCAAATGATTGAACGATTCCACCAGCGGCATCGCTTCCTGCGGCAGTTCGCCGGCGCCGATCAGGCTCAAGTCGGAACTCTTGCGTTCGCCGAGATTGAGTGCCGCGCGGCGCAAGGGACGCAGTGCGCGCGCGGCAAAAAACCAGGCGCCGATCATCAGGATCGGCAGACCGATGACGATCGGCATCAGCAAGGCGATGCCCAGTTGGATGACCTGTTTTTCGATGCGCGATTCGCTGTCGGCGATCTCGATTTGCAAGCCGCTGTCGGCGTCGCGGAAAATGCCGACACGCCAGTTGCCGCCGGCGAGTTTGATATTGCGGAAGCCCGGTTGCGGTGTCGCCATCGGCGTCGTCGGCGCATCGTCGGTGCGCAGCAGCAGACGCCCGTTCGCATCGAGAATCTGGATCATGCGGCCGGAAAACTGCAGCGGAGCGTCACCCTTTAGCGCGTCGAGCGTACCGGTTTCGCCGTATTCTTCCAAAGCCAGACGCAGGATGATGGCGGCGCTGTTCTGGATGGCCATGTCGCCGCTGTCCTTGTCCTGATAGCCGACAATCAACAGCACCACCGCGCCGCCGAACAGCCACGCCGCGAAGCCGCCGGCCGCGAATAGCCGGATCAGCCGGCCGCGTAAACTCCAGGGCTGCTGCATCAGTCGATACGCACGACGTAGCCGGTGCCGCGTACGGTTTCGATCACGCTGGGCCCGAGTTTCTTGCGCAGGTGATGCACGAAAACCTCGACCGTATTGCTCTCGACCCACTGATCGCGCGTCGACATCAATTCTTCCAGATCGCGCCGCGTGACTACGCGATTGCGCCGCTCCACCAGCGTTGCCAGAATCTGGAATTCGCGCGGGCGCAGATTGATGATTTCGCCCGAACGCCAGACCTGATGGCCCGCCAGATCGATTTCGATTTCGCCGATGGCGATGCGCGAACTCAGCACCTCATGCAGCCGCCGGCCAGTCGCGCGCACGCGCGCAAGCAGTTCTTCGAGATCGAACGGCTTGGTCAGATAATCGTCCGCGCCGAGATCGAGCGCGGCCACGCGATCCGCAATCTCGCTGCGCGCAGACAACACCAGCACCGGCAGCTTGCGGCCTTCGCGCCGCATCCAGCGGATCACTTCGCGGCCATCGCCATCGGGCAGGCCGAGGTCGAGAATCATCAGTTGATACGCGCCGTTTTCGAGCGCCGTACGCGCGGCGGCGCAGCGATCGACCCATTCGACCACATGCCGATGATCTTCCAGCACACCTTGCAGCGAACTGCCGAGCAGGGTGTCGTCTTCGACCAGCAGGATTTTCATGGCAGCGCGCATGCGAAATTCGCGCAACCATAACGCCGCCAGCGGATTTCTGCAGCGTTTTTAAGGGGAATTTAAGCTGATCGCAGCGATCGGGCGGACGACTGAATCCATCACAACGAAGCTATCAATGCACGAGTTCGCTGCATTGACGCCCGCCCGCGATTGCAACCGGTATCGATTGAACCAAACCGATTGCGCTGCTGCCACAACATCGAGATTTCGCGCGGCGAGATGAAAGCCGAGGATCATCAGGACTGTGCCAGCAGAGTCCGAAAATTGCGGTGCATTCCCATCGCTATGCGAATGCGTAATCACCCGCAATCACCAATATTCAGGAGCCGTTTCATGAGCAAGGAAAAGAAAAAACCGCCGCACCATCACGCGCATCATCAGCGGATTTCGGGCCCATTCAAGCACGCCATTTACAGCCCGAAGGGCATGATCGAAGGCATTCTGCTGGACGTGGATGAGCAAGCCGTGCAGATCGTGATCGAGCCGGATGATCCGCTGGCCGAGTCCTTTGCCAAACTCAAGCCGGGTGTGAAGCTGGAAGTGGAAACCGAAGGCGAAGTGCATTCTCGCAAGGGCGCAACCGCGCACGCGGTGCATCACCTGCACCGGCTGATTTCAGTCGGTGGAAAAGCGCAGCAGCCTGAGCCGGCGCAGCAACGCGTGAAAGGCGTCGTTGCGCGATTCAATTACGCCAAGCATGGCGAGCCGAATGGTGTGGTGCTGGACTCCGGCGATTTCGTGCATTTGAAGCCGCATGGCATGTCCGCATCCGCCTTGGAAATCGGCGATCCGGTGGAAGCTGAAGGCGCTGCCCGTGCGATGGTAGTGGGGCATCGAGTGATCGAGGCGACGCGCATCAACGGTAAGACGGTCGCCCGGAAACATCCGCCTCATTAACCCGATTTCAGCCCAGCTCGCGGCGCGATTTGCGGTGCGATTTTGGGCGTGGTTCGCGCAGGTTTTCGCGGTGGTTTCGTAACGCGAATGGTCGGGTTGCCAGCACGCCATCGCCATTCAGTTCGGTAGCGAAGCCGGCACGTTGCAGCCGGTTGGCGACTTCGTTCTGCACGTCGCGCCCGCTGGTGAGTCGGTTCGGTGCGCCAGTGTAATGAAACATTCGGCCGCCGGGCTTGAGCACACGCGCAAGCTGGTTGTAGAACGCCTGCGAGTACAGTTCTCCGGCGATGCCGAAGCGCGGAGGATCATGCAGGATCGCGTCGAAAGATTCGTCTTGCAGCGTGGCAATCTGCTCGATGATATCGGCGTGGGTCAGCGTCAATGCGTTATCGATTCCATTAGTAAACACGGGCGGCGGCGACCAGGGATTGAGGCTGCGCAGCCAGATCACATCCGCGTTCTTTTCGAACGAATTCACCCGCAAGGCGCCGCCGTTCAAACAGCAGGCCGCGAAGTAACCGAGGCCGCCGCAGGTATCCAGCACGACTTTGCCGCGCGGCTGGATCAGGCTGACCTTGCGTTCGGCATCCGCATACGGTGAAACCTGCGCGGTCGGCAGCATTTTGATGCCGTCGATCTCGAATGTCGGCGGTCCCCATTCAGTCGGCACCAGTTTGATCAGCGAGGTGTTGAATCGCGCCGCGGGCTGAAAACGCTGGTTTTCCCAGTGATAGATCGTCCGGTCTTTGCAAACTTCCAGAAAGGAAAATGAAGCGTCATTCCAAACCCAGTTGGAAGCGTTCACCTCGACGCGGCTGATCGAGCGGCCTAAATCCAGCGAGCATTCGATTGCGGCGAGATTCGCGCTGCGGGCGGCGAGCAAAGCCTCGTGTACGGCCAAGGTCAGCAGCGGGCGAGCCATTGAGGACTTGACTTGCAAATGAGAATCATTATTATTTATTGCAGTCATGTCCAATTCCTATCCCACGCCTTCGATCATCAACGCCGAAACGCTAAACCTGCCGGCGAGCCGCTGCGTAATCCTGCCGAAGCTCGATAGCGCGAAGCTGTTCGGCGCTGCGGTGGAACTGCTGATCGAGCACAACGGCGAGTTGTATCGCTTACGCAAAACGCGTCGGGGCAAGTTGATTCTGACCAAGTAAATATTTCGTGTTGGATCGTCGATCGATGGGATCGATGATCGCATCAAACTCCGGCGCTGCGCCGGTGACGCAGCAACGCCTAGCCAGCCGACTTTCCGAGCCAGCGAGGGCGATCGAACTTTCAACGATCGCTCCGGCCGCGCCGGAAAGAGGGCAACAGATGCGCTATCAAATTCAACACCTATCGGCCGGGTTTCTCTGGACTTCCGCCAAGCCTGCGAAAGCAGTTAGCGATTCGCGGAGGCCGCGTCCATCCATCACAAAAATTTGCGGGGCAGGAATGTGAGCGCGCTGCCCGATTATCGCCGGCTGCTGTTGCCCGATGCCACCTCGGATTCGTTCGCGCATTCGCCACAAAATTCGAGCAATCGCTGTGAGCGTGCGCTGATATTCGACGTGGAAAGTCTGCTGCTTGATCCTACACAGGGCATCTGCGAGAGCCTGCAATGCGCGCTGCGAGATCTTGGCGGACACTTGCCGGATCGCGCTTTCCGGCATTGGTCGCTGCGCACGCCGCTGCGCGAAGCGCTGGCGATCCTGATGCACGGCAGCGATTCGCAACAGCTCGATAAAGCCACTGCCGCATTCTTCCGGCACTACGAACAACAGGGCCGATTCCGCTCGCGTTTGCGGCCAGGCGCGCTGCCGCTGTTGAAAAATCTGCTGCGTAGCGGCCGCTTTGAACTGCATTATCTGACGCACATCGGCGCGCAGTCTGCCGCGCGTCTGCTCGATCTGCACGGGCTCGGCGAGTTCGTGCGTTCAGTGTTCACCGCGGAAGCGCCGGGTTGTCCCGGCATGCGTCCGCATTTGATGCGGCACCTGGCGGCTTGCAGCGGCCGGCCGCCGTCGCGCTGGGTGTTGTTGAGCGATCACCCTTACGAAATTGTCGCCGCGCAAGACCTGCATATCCGCAGCATCGCGCTTGGTTATGGCCGCGCGCCATTGCCGGCCTTGCTGCAACTCGATCCGGATGCCATCGCCGCCAATTTGCCGGATGTCGCCATGCAACTCGATGCGATATTGCCTTCACAGCGCGCAATTCCGGTGTCGTCCTGTGGCTCGCTTATCCACTGAAAGGAACCATCATGGACCTCAATTTTCCGCCGCCTGACCTCGAAACCTCGACCGAAGATTTTTACGGCAGCAGCAGTCGCCGGCGCGTGCGAGCGGGCGATCCGCTAGCGGTGTTACGCAGCAGTGCCGCGCAAGCAGCCTTGATGCGGGTTTATCGTGACAATGCCACGCCACGCTTCTGGACTGCGGCTTCGGCCCTGCTGTCGAAAGCCGCACCCAGGCTGCCGCGAACTGCGCCGATCAATGCCGTGCGCGGCGCGCTGCTGAACCAGATGGCGCGGCTGCTCGATGCGCGTTTGATCGTTGCACTCGGCACCTCACGCGGCGTCGCCGCTACCTGGCTGGCCTGCGCGCTGCGCGAACGGGGTCGCCGCACGGGCGACCGCGGCGTCATCGGGCTGGAGCCGATGGCAGCCGAAGCGCAGGCAGCGCGCGAACTGCTGCTGAGTGCTGCGGTTGCGCGCTATGTGGATATTCGTCAAGGCTCGGCTGCACGCGAAATCGCGCGCATCGACCAACCGATCGACCTGCTGTTCGTCGATGCTCACCTGAGTGCTGCGCTCGGTGCGCCATTGCCTTTGATCCAGCAACTGCAACCGCAATTGCGTAGCGGCGCTGCCGTCATCATCGATCGCATCCACCGCTGGCCCGAGGCGGCTGCGTGGCTGCGCGATCCTGCGAATGGCTTCAGCGCGATCACGCTGCCGTATTCGGCAGGCATCGAAATTTCGATCAAGAACTAACGGCAATGACTGGAATTGTTCTGCGATCGATTGAACCAATGAGCGCGATCGCTCAGCCGTACTTCGCCAGCAGCTGAGTCAAACGGAGCGTTACATTTTTGGCGCCCGCAGCGGTTTTCGCGCCAGCCAGCTCCATCTCCATGCTGCAAGCAACCATCTCGAAGAACACGCGGTCGAGCGCCTTGCGCGCGGCGGCGAGCTGCTGCGCCACCGACTCGCAAGACGAGTCACTTTCGATCATGCCCTGGACGCCACGCACCTGACCTTCGATACGCCGCAGCCGGGCCAGCAGTTTGTTCCGATGTTCTTGTTTGGCAGTCATCGTGCTTCCCAGCATAATCAGAGGCGGATTGGAATTGAGCTGATTGATACTATACCCCCTACCGTATAGTGTAGTAGAACAAGTGCTAGATATTTTGACTTTCAATCCAATGAAATCTAGAGAAATGCCAATGAAAACGGTTCTGCGATGAGCATCTTGATCGAACCGGATGTCTGGCTGAAAGCGCTTGCAGGCGGCGCCATGATCGGGCTCGCTGCCGCGATGATTCTGTTATTCAATGGCCGCATCGCCGGCGTCAGCGGCATTGTTGGCGGCTTGCTGACCGGCCGGATCGATAGCGATAGCCTCTGGCGAATCGCGTTCGTGGCCGGTCTTGCGATAGGTGCGTTTTCGTTTGCAAGAATCGGCCACGCCCCGGTGCTGGAACTATCTTCGCTGGGCTGGGGCGGCGTTATCGGTGGCGGCTTGCTGGTGGGCTTCGGCACGCGCATCGGTAGCGGCTGCACTTCCGGCCATGGCGTTTGTGGTCTGGCGCGATTGTCGCCACGTTCGCTTGTTGCAACCCTCACGTTCATGGGCTTCGGCTTCCTCACCGTGTTGGTAATTCGTCATTTATGGAGCCTCGCTTGAAAGCCCTGCTCGCACTGCTGGCCGGTACGATCTTCGGTTTCGGTCTCAGCCTTTCCGGGATGACCGATCCGCAGAAGGTGATCGGTTTTCTCGATCTTTCCGGCCGCTGGCAGCCGACTTTGGGCTTCGTCATGGGCGGTGCGCTGCTGATCACGTTTCCAGCCTTCGCTTTGATCCGTCGGCGTCGCGCCCCGGTGCTCGATGCGAAGTTTTATCTGCCTACGCAAAGGCACATCGATCGCCGCTTGCTGATCGGTGCTGCGCTATTCGGCATCGGCTGGGGCGTCGCTGGTTTTTGCCCGGGGCCGGCAATTGCTTCACTTGCCAGCGGTTCGCCGATCGTCATCGCCTTCGTCGCTGCGATGATCGGCGGCATGCTACTGGCCAATCTGTTTCAAAAGAAAGCTGCGTAGAGAAAATGATTTTCCGCCAGTTCTTCGAGGCAGATTCCAGCACATATACCTATCTGCTGGCGAGTGGATTCGGCCGCGAAGCGATCATCATCGATCCGGTCAAATCGCAGACGCCGACGTACCTGCAAGCCATCCGCGAACTCGATCTGCGGCTGGTGCAGGCGATCGATACGCACACGCATGCCGACCACATCACCGCGCTTGGCGACCTGCGCGACAGTACCGCTTGCGTCACGGTGATGGGCGATCGCAGCAAGGCCGCCTGCGTTTCGCTACGTGTCGGCGACGGTGAAATCCTGCACATCGATGGTCTCGAATTGCAGGCTCGATATACGCCCGGACATACCGACGAATCTTTCAGCTTCGTGTTGAATCCAAAGCTCCCGCAGGCGGTTTTCACCGGCGATGTGCTGTTGATCCGCGGCAGCGGCCGCACCGATTTTCAGGGCGGCGATCCAGCTGAGAGCTGGTCGTCCATCGTTGAGAATTTATTTCTGCTACCGGATGAAACCACGGTTTATCCGGCGCACGATTACAAGGGCTGGAGTGCTTCGTCGATCGGCGAAGAGAGGCGCCACAACCCGCGCATCGCCGGAAAATCGAAAGCCGAATATGTGGCGATCATGCGCGGCTTGCAGCTGCCGAATCCGCAGATGATGGATATCGCAGTGCCGGCGAATCTCGCCTGTGGCCAGCTTTAACCGACCCACATGCTCGCCGCCGCGCTAGGTCTGGTGGTCGGCGCAATTCTGGCCTTGACCGGCGCGGGCGGCGCGATCATCGCCGTGCCCTTGTTGATGTTCGGCTTCGGCTGGGATGTGCCGCGTGCCGCACCGGTGGCGCTGCTCGCAGTGAGTGCGTCCACCGCCATCGGCGCGATGCTCGGCTTGCGTGCGAAGATCGTGCGCTATCGCGCAGCCATGTTGATCGCCGCCACCGGCGCTTTGATGGCGCCGCTTGGCTCGTATGCCGCACAGAAAGTGCCGGCTCAACCTTTGGCCTTGATTTTCGCAGCCGTGCTGTTGTTCGTATCCGTGCGTCTTTATCGGCAGGCGCAGCGCGCGCTCAGCGGAATGGTCGAGCCAGCGAGGTCGCGCGACAGCGCTGCCTGCCAGCTCAGCAGCGATACCGGCCGCTTCCAGTGGAATGCGCAATGCACGCGCGCGCTCACGCAAGCCGGTGTCGTCACCGGATTTCTATCGGGATTGCTCGGCGTTGGCGGCGGCTTCGTCATTGTGCCAGCGCTGCGCCGTTCCACCGATCTGCCGATGAATTCCATCGTCGCCACCTCGCTGATGTCGATCGCGCTGATCTCGATCACCTCGGTTGCGGCTGCGGCGATCGAACGCCCGTTCGAGGCCCGCATCGCCATTCCATTTGCGCTCGGCTCGATCATCGCCATGCTGATCGGTCGGCGTATCGCCGCTCATCTTGCCGGTCCGCGATTGCAGCAGGGATTCGCAGTATTAACCGCGCTCGTTGCCATCGGCATCGCACTGCGTGCGCTAGTCTGATCGACTCGTTTTCGAGCGAATTTCATCCGCTTTTTTTACCGCGCCCACTCGTCTCTAGTCGGCGGCCGCTGCTGGCGCGCCACCACCCGCAGGCCGGCGCACCATCCAGCACAGCGGAATCAGCGCTACTGCGAGCCAGCCGGATAAATAGAAGATATCCAGCGCCGACAGTAGGTAGCTCTGGCTCACCATCGTGCGCGTCAATGCACCGGCTGCGGCTTGGTCGTTGAGTCCGAGACTATGCAATTGTGCCAATGATTGCTGGTAAGCAGGATCGTAGACGGTAATCGATTCGCTCAGATGCGATTGATGCAGCGCCTCGCGCCGATCCCAGAAGGTGGTCGTCAGCGAAGTCGCAAAACTGCCGCTGGTGATGCGCAGGAAATTCGACAGGCCAGAAGCCGCCGGCACTTTATGCTGCGGTAAGCCATCGAAGGTGATCGCCAGCATGGCGACGAAAAACAAGCCCATGGCGATGCCTTGCACCATCAGCGGTGCGACGAATGCCTGGAAGCTCGAATCGGCGGTGTAGCCCGCGCGCATGAAGTAGGAAATGGCGAAAAATACGAACGAGCCGGTGGCGAAAAAACGCGCGTCGTAACGGCCCATCAAGCGGCCGATCAAGGGCGAAACCAGCACCGCGACCACACCACTTGGTGCGGCGACCAGGCCCGCCCAGGTTGCGGTGTAGCCGACATAGGATTGCAGCCATAGCGGCATCAACACCACATTACCGAAAAACACGCCGTAGCCGAGGCATAGCGCCACACAGCCGAGCGTGAAACTGCGCGAGCGGAACAGCGAGAGGTCGACGATCGGTTGCGCTTCGGTGAGTTCCCAGATGAGCCAGGCGACGAAGCCGATGGCGGCAACGATGGCAAGCACGACGATCGCGGTGGAATGGAACCAGTCGACATCCTTGCCCTTGTCGAGCAGCACTTGCAGCGTGCCGACCCAGACGAACAGCAGCGCCAGACCGACACGATCGATCGGTAATTTGCGCGTGGGCGTTTCCTGCGACTTGAGATTGGTCCAGCAGATGAATCCGCAGAACAGACCGACCGGAATGTTGATGAAGAAAATCCACGGCCAGATGTAGTTGTCTGAAATATAGCCGCCCATGATCGGCCCGGCGATGGGTGCGACGAGCGTCGTCATCGACCAGATTGCGAGTGCGGTGCCGCGTTTGGCCGGCCCGAAAATATTGATGAGCAGCGCCTGGCTGCCGGGAATCATCGGCCCCGAAACTGCGCCTTGCAGCACACGGAACGCGATCAGCGAGGGTAGGCTCCAGGCCGCGCCGCACAGAAACGAAGCGGCGGTAAACAGCAGTACCGACAGCACGAATGTGCGCACTACGCCGAAGCGCTGCATCAGCCAGCCGGTCAACGGCACCGAAACGCCGTTGGCGACCGCGAACGAAGTGATGACCCAGGTGCCTTGATCGGAACTGACGCCGAGATTGCCGGCGATGGTGGGAATCGAGACGTTGGCGATGGTCGTATCGAGCACCTGCATGAAAGTGCCGAGCGCCAGCGCCAGCGCGGTGATCGCTTTCGCCGCACCCGCCAGCGGCGGCGCTGTATCGGCTGTGCTTGCCGCCGCGGCGCTCACGGTTGCGTAGCCGCGCCCATGTGCGTGTCGAGCGTCAAACCCGGCATCGAAGAAGGCGATAGATAGGCGATCGACGCCAGGGATTTGTCAGCAGATTTATCCGCGCTTTTGCCGATGACGGAGCGCTGCCGTGCCGAGTCGTCGCTGCTTGTTTCCCCGCGCGAATCGCTATGCGTTGCAGGGCCGGAATCGCTGCGTTGGCTGCGCATTTTTGCCGGTGCTTGCGGCCCGGCATTGTCGGCGATGATTCGGGCTATACGTGCGCTGACGGCCGGATCGTCGCCGACACTTTCCTGCGTCGGTTGCGGCGTGTTGCGCACCGCGGTGGCGACGAGCGGCCCGCTGACATCGCGCACGTCGATGCGCACGGTTGTAGAAAGCCCGACGCGCAGCGGATGGTTCTTCAATTCCTGCGGATCGAGCAGGATACGCACCGGCACACGCTGCACGATCTTGATCCAGTTGCCGGAAGCATTTTGCGCTGGCAGCAAAGCGAATGCGCTGCCGCTGCCGGCCGAAAGTCCGGCGAGCCGGCCGTGAAAATCGACCCCGCCGCCGTAGAGATCGGCATGCACCGTCACCGGTTGGCCGGTACGCATGCGCGATAGCTGAACTTCCTTGAAATTGGCATCGATCCAGACATCATCCAGCGGCACTACCGCGAGCAGCGGCGTGCCGGCGGCGACGCGCTGACCCACCTGCACCGAACGCTTCGCCACGACGCCGCCAACCGGTGCGTTGAGCTGGGTCCGGCGCAACGCCAATGCCGCGTTGCGCACTGCGGCTGCGGCCGCCAGCACTTGCGGATGATCGGCGATGGTGGTGCCATCGACCTGCGCGACCGTCTGGCTCAGCTGCTCATCGGCGGCGGCAACCGCGGCGCGCATCGAGGTGACGTTATCGCGCGCATGCGAAAGCTCTTCGCCGGAGATGGCGCCGTCTGCCAGCAGACCCTGACGCCGCTTCAAATCTTCTTCCGCAGTACGCAGCGCCTGCTGCCGTTGATCGATCTGCGCACGCAGCTGATCGCCCTGCGCGAACAGGCCGCGCACCTGCCGCACGGCGCGCGCGAGGTCCGCTTCGGCATTGGCTTCGGCGACTTCGGCGTCGGCCGGGTCCAGCTCCAGTAGCGGCTGACCGGCTGTCACCGTTTGCGTATCGTCGATATGCAGCGCGATGACGGTGCCCGGCACTTCGCTGGTCACCTGAACCACGTCGCCATTCACATAGGCATCGTCGGTGCTCTCGAAATTACTCGCATACAGCAGCCAATAGGCCAGATACGCAAGGCCGCAGACAACGACCACTGCCCCGAGAATCAGAAACGCGCGACGACGCGTGCCGTTGTTGGAAGGAGCCGAAGCGGGAGGATTGGGAGTGCTCATGGCGCGACCTGGGATAAGGCGAGATTGGAACTGGAATTCGGATTGGAAGCAGAGTCGACTGCAGCGGCGGGATCAAAACTGCCGCCGAGTGCCAGCAATAGCGTGACTCGCGCGACCGCGAGATTGGCGACGATATCGATACTGTTGCGCCGCGCTGCAAGCACTTGCGTCTCGGCGTTCAACACCGAAAGATAGCTGGCGAGTCCGGCGCGATAACGCTCCTCGGCGATGCGATAAGCATCCTCGCTGGCGCCGAGGGTTTGCTGCTGGTCGATGCGCTCGCGGCTCAGTGCATCGATGCGCGTCAGTTGATCCGCGGTCTGCTGCACTGCCTTCAGCACGGTGTCGTTGTAGCGGGCGACGGCGGCATCGAGCGCAGCTTCGCTGCCGCGATATTCGGCACGCAGCCGGCCGGCATCGAACAGCGGCAGCGAAATCATCGGGCCGCCGCCATAGCCGCGCGCATTCAACTCGAACAGATTATTCAGACCGAAGGCGCCGAAGCCGGCGAGGGCGGTCAGGCTCACATCGGGATAGAACGCGGCCTTCGAGGCCAGACGCTGCGCATCCGCGGCCTGGATTTGCAGACGCGCGGCCAGCACATCCGGCCGCCGCGCCAGCAGGTTGATCGGCAGATCGGCCGGCAACACCAGCGCGGCATCGAGGTTTACTTTCGGCCGCTGGATCAACGCATACGATTCCGCGCCAGCGCCAGTGATCGCAGCCAGCTGATGCACCGCAAGATCGGCCGCGGCCTGCGCCTGCTCGCGCTCAACCCGCGCCTGCGGCAGCTGGCCTTCGGCGGTGCGCAGTTCCAGTTGCGTATCCAGCCCCGCGGCCAGGCGCTGGCGCGTGATGTCGATGATGTGCTGGCGCTGGGCTTCCGCGCGGCTGGCGATATCGCTCAGCGCGTAGGCGCGATAAAGCTCGACATACGATTGCGCGATCGCACCCGCCAGCATCAGCCGCGTGTTGTCGATTTCCAGATTGGCGGACTGCGCCAGCGCGCGCGCCTGCGCCACGGCGTCCGCCTGCTTGCCCCAGAAATCGAGATCCCAGCTCAGGCTCGCGCCCGCCTGCGCCATCCAGAAAACACTGCCGGCATACGGCGGCGGAATGATGTAATCGGCCGGCGCGCGTGCGCGTGTCGCACCTGCGGCGAGCTTTGCACGCGGCAGCAAGCCGGCATGCGCCGCATCGGTTTGCGAGACGGCTTCGCGCAGCCTTGCGCTGGCCTCGGCGAGCGTTGGGCTGTTGGCAAAGGCCTGATCGATCAGGCGATCCAGCTGCGCATCGTCGAAGCCTTTCCACCAGCCCTCGGCAGCGGGCGCGACCGCGACACCGTTGAGCCCGAGTTGATCGTCCGCCAGCGGCTGCGCATGCGGCAGTTCCTTCGGCGGCAGCACGCAGGCACTCAGCAGCAGGCCCAGCGTTATTGCGACTCCTGATCTGGACATCTTCATTCCTTAAACATGTTCGGTGCTGGCGGCCGGTGAAGTCGCCGCGCCTTCCAGCCGCTGCTGCAGGGCGTGGTTGAGCTTGGTCAGCAAGCGGGTGAATTCGCGCACTTCAGTACTGCTGAAATCGGCGAGCGCGAAATTGAGCTTGTCGAGCACGGTGGGGATCAGCGATTCCACTGCCTTGCGTCCGGCGGGGGTGAGATGCAGATCGACCTTGCGGCGATCGGCGATACCGCGATTGCGTTCCAGCCAGCCGCGCTCCGCAAGTTGATCGATCACGCGCGTCAGCGCGCCGCTGTCGTGACGGAATTCCGCGCAGATATCGCGCGGATTGACCGCAATGCCGTCGCGCAGATAGATCAGGATCACCCACTGCATGAAGGTGAAGCCGCGCTCACTGAGCGCAGGTTCGAGGTTATCCAGCATCAGCGCGTGAGAACGCTTTACCAGATAGCCGATGCTGGTTCGTGCCTTGTAGGTCGCCGCCTTGTAATGCTGCTTCGACATTCGATGCCTTGGCATTTACTGCCTGTGCAATTACTGCTTAGGCAGATATCATTTATCAGGCGTGAAGGTTTTGTCAAGACTTGTAACCGGAGTGAATCGGAAAACTTTCCGGTCTGCGATTGCCGGACGCCGCGCTGATTCGCAGCGCAGGTTTGAGCGCCGGTTTCCGATGTCGTATCGCTTTGGCTCGACACGGCCGCCGCAATCCGCACCCACCGGCCAGTGATTGCCAGTCATCGCCAGCCAGTCTTCGCAGCCTGTTAATCTTGCCGGCATGAATCCCCATCCGACGAACCTGATCTGGATCGATTGCGAGATGACCGGCCTGGTGCCGGAACATCATCGGCTGATCGAAATTGCCACTATCGTGACCGATGCACATCTCAATGTGATTGCGGAAAGCGCTTCCATCGCCGTGCATCAATCCGACGAAGAACTCGAAGCGATGGACGAATGGAACACCACCCAGCACGGCCGTTCCGGGCTGACCCGGCGCGTGCGCGAAAGCCGCATCGACGAAGCCACTGCCGCCAGCCAGATGGTGGCGTTTCTCACGAAATGGGCACTACCCGGGCGCTCGCCGATGTGCGGCAATTCGATCTGCCAGGATCGCCGCTTTCTGGCGCGCTACATGCCGGAACTCGAACGATTCTTCCATTACCGGAATCTGGATGTCAGCACGCTGAAAGAGCTTTGTCATCGCTGGTCGCCGATGGTGGCGCGCGGCTTCAACAAGGAATCCAGACATCTGGCGCTCGACGATATCCGCGATTCCATCGCTGAACTGCGCTATTACCGCGAGCATTTCCTGCGCGTGCCGATGGCGCCGAGCCATTGATTTCGTATTGACCGGATATGGATCGAATCCACTTTTTTGCGATCGCAGCGTTCAAGCCACGCCGCTAGCCTCGGCCTAAGTTTCGATATTGCCGCAGCGCGCAGAGGCTGCGTCGCCGCGGTCATGGTCAGCCTTCGCGCGCGTGGCTAAGGTCGTGGGAAAATCCAGCTACGCGAGGAGCAGGCCATGAGCGATAGTCAACCGGTTCGTTACCCGATCGTGCCGCGGCACAATCTCGATTTCGGCCTTGACGGCGACATTCCGCGCTTTTGGTTCGACAACGATCCATTCAAGAGCCGCTTCTTCGATGCGATGTCGACGCTATTCCCTGAAGGCGAAAAATTCTTCATCGCCTGCGTGCGTGATTTCCGCGATCAGATTACCGACCCGGAATTGAAACAGCAGGTGGTGGATTTCACCCGTCAGGAAGGCCAGCACGGCATGGTGCATACGCGCTTCAACAATCGCCTGCAGGAACAGGGCATTCGCGTCGACCAGATTCTGGAACGCCAGAAAGCGCTGATGTTTGGCTACTTCCGCAAGCATTGCTCGGCGCAGTTCACGCTGGCCCAAACCGCCGCCGCCGAACATATGACGGCGATCATGGCGCACGGTTTTTTTGAAGACCCGCAGTTACAAAAAGCCGATCCGCGCGTGCGCGCCATGTACGCCTGGCATGCGGTGGAAGAAATCGAGCACAAGGCGGTGGCGTTCGATGTGATGCAGAAGGTCGCCAAGGTCGGCTACGGTCTGCGCGTGCTGGCCATGCTGCAGGTGTCGCTGAGCTTCCCGCTGCATGTGTTCCTGATCATGCGCCGCATGTTCAAGGTGGATGGCTTTCGCTTCACCCAGCGGCTGGGCCTGTGGGCCAAAGGCTTCTGGTGGCTCTACAAACCCGGCGGCCTGTATGCACCAGTAATCGGTCATTATCTGGCCTATTTCAAACCCGGCTTCCACCCTTGGCAGCACGGCCAGATGCAAACCAACAGCCGCTGGCTCGAAACCTTTGAACGCACCGGCGACCCGATCGCGGCGGGTAATGCGATGTATCCGGCTGGCTGAAAACCGGGTCCGTGCCTCGCGCTCCAACTGTCAAGCGCCCTTCGATGCAAGCAGTTTTGCATCAGCCCGCACCGACGCTAGCCTTGTCGGATCAAATGATCCGCCCACGCCGGTACGCCGGTGAAGAAGACGTGGAAGCCGGCCGAGAAACTACCGAAATTGACCCGGTATTGTTGCGCGAGAACGGCCAGGCTGTTTTTTGAAAACAGGCTGATGTGGCCGTTACGTGGCGACGCGTACCACCAGCTGATTCTCTGCCCGGGCTGAATGTTGCCGTCGGAAACCAGCGTTGAAAACAGCACGAGGCCATTGGGTGAAAGCAGCGAGTACAGGTTCGACATCAATTCGTGAACGTCGGGCACGTGCTCGAATACTTCAAAGGCGGTAATCAGGTCGAATTTGCCGAGCTGTTCGATGCGGATGTCCTTGTCGACGAACGGATCGTAGGAAACCGACTGCCATTTCGATTGCTTGAGAATGTCGGAGAGCAAACCGGCGCCGCCACCGTAATCCAGATGACGGATGGCGAGCGCGCGGTCGCCGAACATGGCAATCAGGTTGGCGGCATTGCCTCGCGGGCGGACATCGATATAGTCCGGGTCGACGGCAACATAGTCGTCGTTGTAAATCTTTTCCTCGAATTCCTGCAGCTTCCAGTTCGCCATTTCCGGCGCGAAGCAGAAGCCGCATTTGCCGCAGAGCGCGTAATACACCGGAATGCCGGAAAGGCCGAGGAATTTGCCGCGGGCCTCCTCGCAGGATTTATTCAAATCCACCACATCCAGCAGCGAGCAGGCTTCCTTGCAAACCGGGCAGGGCGGATTTTGGTTCATGGAATGCTCGTGATTCGCAGGCCGCAGGCCATCGTCTTGAAGCGGCGAGTTTATCGCGGATGAATCGGCTGGCGCGCAGAATAGGCGTGCAGAATATCGGGCGCTGAAATTCATTGGCTGAGTCCATCACATCTCTGCTGATCCGTACTGTTTTCCGCAACGCAAAGCCGCTTCCGGTAACATCTGCGCCGGCCGTTGGGAGCCGTTGATATTTGCGTGATCGTGTTCCGTTCGTTCCTGGTTTTTCTGGTAGTGAAGTTCCGTGCCGCCTGCAGTGTTGGCGGCATTTTCGGCCTGTGCCTTGCGCTCGGCTTGATGCTTGGCCTGGTGCCGGGTTGCGACCGCAGCAAGTCTGCGCCTGCGCCGGACGAAGATCAGGCCCGGCAGGACGATGCGCTGGTGATTCTCGCCAGTGACGATCTGAAAAATCTGTCCTATCTGCAGCCCGGTATCGAAGCGGCGACCGGCCGCAAAGTGCGCTTCGAGTATTCGCGTGTGGTCGATATGGTCGATCGCGTCAATGCGCCCGATGCGGCGCAGCAGTTCGACATGGTCTGGCCGACCAGTCATGTGTATCTGCAGGATCTGGCGGCCGGCAAGATCATCGTCAGCGACAGCATCCTGCGCTCGCCGCTGGTGCTGGGCCTCAAGCACGAACGCGCCGAAGAACTGGGCTGGGACAAACACGCACCGAGCTGGGCCGAAATCGCGCAGGTGGCACGCCGCGAAGAAGGACTGAATCTCGGCATGGCGAATCCTGCCGGTTCGGAAGTGGGCCTGCTGGAACTGCTGTCGGCCACGGCTGCGTTCGGCGCTCAGCACGAACCGCTCGATGTGGCCGATCTGGACAATCCGAAACTGAAAAACTTTTACGCCGCGGCCAAGCTGCTCGGCGGCGGCGGCATCTGGTTGAGCGATGTCTACTCGAAAGAGGAAGACCGGCTCGATGGCATCATCACCTATGAATCCTCGGTGCTGGCGCTGAATGCGGTGCCGGACGCGCTGGATGATCCGCTGGCGGTGGTACATATCCGCGATGGCAGTATTCATGCCGATTTTCCGCTGATGCTGGTCAACCCGGCGCGGCGTCGGGAATACGATAAAGCCGTGGCCTGGCTGCGCAGGAAAGCGGTGCAGGAAGATTTGATGGAAAAAACTTTCCGGCGGCCGGTGAACTCGCAAGTCGCGCTGAGCGCGCCGCTGTCGCACGATCGTCCCGAACAACTGGTGGCGCCCGCGAAGCCGGCCATGCTGGAGCCGATGATCCGCGAATTCGGCGATAAGGTGCGCTTGCCGGCGCACTCGTATTTCCTGCTGGATGTCTCCGGATCGATGGCCGAGGATGGCCGTATCGATCAACTCAAATCCGCACTCGGCGTACTGGTCGGTTCCAATCAAACCACTTTGGCTGGCCGGCTGGCGCGCATTCCGCAACGCGAAAAGCTCGATCTGTTGAGCTTCGACAGCAAACTGCAAAGCGAAGTCAGCCTGGATTTCTCGGCGCCCAATTACGCCGCGGCCACCGAGCAGTTCCAGCAATATGTGGACAGCCTGCAACCCAAAGGCGGCACTGCGACTTACGATGCGCTGCAGGCGGCTTACCAGCGCGCGTTGAAAGACCGCAAGAAGCAGCCCGGCTATCGCGCGGTGATCGTGCTGATTACCGATGGCCACAATGCCAGCGGCCAGAATCTGGAAGCGTTCCGCGACTGGCTGCAATCGCTGCCGGATACTTCGCAGGATATCCGCGTGTTTCCGGTGCTGTTCGGCGATGTCGAAGATCAGGACATGAAGGAAGTCGCCGCACTCACGCATGGCCGCGTGTTCAACGCCACCGGCGTCGGTCTCGACCGCATGCTGGAGCGCGTGCGCGCATATCAATGAAGAAATTCAAGGATCGGTTCAACAAAGAATGCGGCGACGGCTTCGATTCGAGCTGGGCGACTGCAGTAAAATATTGGAACATTCAGCGCCAAATCAGTGAATGGTTTTGGACTTCAAGCATCGTGCGGCCCTGCGGCGCAGTTGCGGTGCGAGTAACGAAAAGGCAGACAGAGGCTCATGAGCGAAAATTTTGATGTCATCGTCATCGGTGGCGGACCGGGCGGTTATCCCTTTGCGATTCGCGCCGCGCAGCTCGGCCAGAAGGTGCTGTGCATCGATTCCTGGGTGAATCACGATGGCACTTTCAGCTTCGGCGGCACCTGCCTCAATGCCGGCTGCATTCCGTCGAAGGCGCTACTGGAATCGTCCGAACTGTTCCATCGCGCGCAGCATGAATTCGAGGTGCACGGCATCGGCGTCGGCAGTGTCGCGCTCGATCTCAAAAAGATGCTGGATCGCAAGACGGCGGTCAGCAAGGCCAACTCCGGCGGCGTGCAGATGCTGTTCAAGGGCAACAAGGTCACCGGACTGTTCGGCACCGGCAAGCTGCTCGGCGGTGGCAAGGTTGAGTACACCGCGCACGACGGCAAGCAGGAAACCTACGCTGCGAAAACCATCGTCATCGCCACTGGTTCTGCGCCGGTGAATCTCACCAAAATCGCGCCGTTCGATGGCGAGCGCGTGGTCGATTCCTGGGGCGCCTTGGAATTCAGCGAGGTGCCGAAAAAACTCGGCATCATTGGCGCGGGTGTGATCGGCGTGGAGCTGGGCAGCGTGTGGTCGCGGCTCGGCGCCGAGACGGTGATTCTCGAAGCGCTGCCGGGTTTCCTGCCAATGGTCGATGCCGCCATCTCGAAAGAAGCGCTGCGCCAGTTGACCAAGCAGAAGCTCGATATCCGGCTCGGCGCGAAAGTGCTGTCGACCAAGGTCGGCAAGAACGACGTCACGGTGGAATACGAGCAGGCTGGCGAAAAGAAAACCATCGCCTTCGACAAGCTCATCGTCGCGGTCGGCCGCCGGCCTTACACCGAAGGTTTGGGTTGTGATGTGGCAGGCGTTGCGCTCGACGAGCGTGGCTTCGTCAAGATCGACGCCCACTACAAGACCAGCGCCGCGGGCATCTGGG
>CAJCJH010000004.1 GCA_903970615.1 Rhodospirillales bacterium | reverse complement strand
CGCGAAGTGGCGAAAGCTTTGCAGCGGCCGTTCCATGACTGGGCGATCAAATCGACCACCAAGGCGCAGCATGGCTTGTACGAATACGATGCGGTTTCGCGCCTCCGCGATTCACAGCTGGGCGATGCGAAGGTCAAGGACATTCGCAATTACATCGTCAAAGGCAAGCTATGGGAGTGTTTTGAATCGGATCAACAGGCGGTGCTGCTGATCGATGAAATCGACAAGGCCGACATCGAATTTCCAAACGATCTGCTGCGCGAACTCGATCAGATGGAGTTCTATGTTTACGAAACCCGCGAAACGATCAGGGCGAAACAGCGGCCGGTGATCATCATTACTTCAAACAACGAAAAGGAGTTGCCGGATGCTTTTTTGCGGCGCTGCTTTTTTCATTACATCCGTTTCCCCGAGCGCGAGACAATGCAGAAAATCGTCGACGTGCATTTCCCGGATGTGAAAAAAAACCTGTTGAAGGAGGCGATGGAAGTTTTCTTCGGTCTGCGCGAATTGCCGGGCCTGAAAAAGAAACCTTCGACTTCGGAACTGCTCGACTGGTTGAAATTGCTGATGGCCGAGGATATCGATCCGGCGAACTTGCGCGAAACCAGTGTGAAAAAATCCCTGCCACCCTTGTACGGTGCGCTGCTGAAAAACGAGCAAGATGTGCATCTGTTCGAGCGAATCGCCTTCATGGCAAGACGATCGAGCTGAAACGGCTCAGCTGAGCAGCAACTCACTTTTATCCCGCGAAGCGCGAATCAAGACCGCCAAGTCCGATCACGGATCCGATCGCGAAATTTCGTTTGATCGACGCGCTCGAAAGCGCTCGAAATTCTGCTTCGATCCAGGCAATCCGTCGGCATGGGTCCCATGCTGCGCTGCGAGGCCAGCATGCGCGCCGCGAGTGCCGGTGGCAGCAGCTGCATGAAGCGTGCGCCGATCGCCATCCACCACGGAAAAACGATGCGCCGTTTGCCGGCGCGAACGCTGCGCAAAATGATCGCAGCGGCGCGTTCCGAGTCGATCAAGCCCGGCATCGGAAAATCGTTGGCGGCGGTCATCGCGCTGCGCACGAAGCCCGGACACACGCTGTGCAAAACGATGCCGCGTCGACGGTGCGAAGGCGCGCTCGCCGTCGTCCAATAATCTACCGCCGCTTTTGAGGCGCAATAGGTCGGAGCGCCGGGAAAGGCAATGAATGCTGCCATCGAGGCGATATTGACGATGCGTCCGCGAACGCCGTGCGCGTCTGGCGGTTGCGATTCCATGCGTTCGATGGCCGGCAAAACCGTGTTGAGCACGCCATCGAGATTGGTGGCGAAAATCGCACGCACCTGCGCTGCACGCTCGCGTACTCCGCTGTCGCCAGCGCTGTGCGTGCCTGCTGAAATGCCGGCGTTGGCGAACACCCAGTCGAGTCGTTCGATGCCGGCGATCCACTGCGACATCGCCGCGGAATCCCTGACATCGATTGCGCGCGGACAGGCTTCCGCGCCGCGCGCACGGCACTCGTTCGCCACCGCTTGCAGACGTGCTTGGTTGCGGCCGCTCAAGTGGAGTTGAACGCCACGAGCCGCGCAGGCAAGAGCGAGCGCGCGGCCAATGCCGCTGGACGCGCCGGTAATCAGAGTCGAGGAAGCCTGCATGAAAAAGGATTCGAGAATGAAACTCATCATCGAGACCCGCGCGCCAGCGCCAAAGTTTCGTTCGCGCGTTTTCCGCCAGCGATCGCCTGACTCAAACCTTCGGTCTGCGCTGAAACGGAAGACCTGCGCGATCGCTACCGATTCAAGTCCAGCTGCCCGAATCGCCGTCGACGATGCGCCACAGATACCAGCTTGCGATCGAACGATACGGCGCCCAGCGCGCGGCGATTTTCAGCGTTGCGTCGTCATCCAGTTTTTCGAACTTCACCGAATCGTCGCTGAAGATTTTGCGGCCGTGAAGTTGATTCAGACCACGGCGCAAGCCGAGATCGCCGAGCGAGAAGATATCGAGCCGGTCGAGCGCGAACATCAGGAACATTTCGGCAGTCCAGCGGCCGATGCCCGGCAGCGCGTCGAGTGTTTCGATTGCGGTTTCGTCGTCCATCCGACGCAACTTCGCAAACGAGAATTCGCCGCGATGCACGGCTTGCGCAATCGCAATCAGCCAGCGCGATTTCGCGTTGGACAAACCGCAGGCGCGCAACAACTCGAATTCCGCATCGATGAAATGCGCCGGCATGAATCGCGCGCCGGCGAGCACGGCGGTGGCGACGCGTGCCTGAATCGTATCGGCTGCTTTCACCGAAAGCTGCTGGCCGATAATGGAACTGCACAGCACATGAAACGGATCGCGCCGTTTGCGGCCGAGCGTGCATGGGCCGTAACGCTCGATCAGCGCGGCCAGCTTTTTATCGCGGCGGCTCAGGTGCGCTTCGGCAGCGCGCAATGTAGCGGCAGGAATCATGTCGAGAGCTGTGGAATGCGTGAACGAAGCGGATCGGCGACCGCGCTAGAATGCCGCAAGTCTGCAATTCTCGTATTCATCGCCCGCCATGCTCTTCGGTTTTTTCCTGACGCTGCGCGCCGCCGGTTTGAAGCCGGGCCTCGGCGAATTCCTGGCGCTGATCGAGTCACTGCAAAAGCATGTGGTGATTTTCAGCATCGACGATTTCTACATTCTGGCGCGCACCGTTCTGGTCAAGGACGAGGCGCATTACGATCGTTACGATCGCGCGTTCGCGGCTTATTTCAAAGGCATCGAGCAGGTTTTTGCGAGTTTCGATCAGGTGATTCCGGAGGAATGGCTGCGGCTCGAAGCGATGAAATTGTTGAGCGAGGAGGAGAAAGCCAAGATCGAATCGCTCGGCGGTTTCGACAAGTTGATGGAGACCTTGAAGCAGCGGCTCGAAGAGCAGAAAGAGCGGCATCAGGGCGGCAACAAATGGATCGGCACTGGCGGCACCAGTCCGTTCGGCAACAGCGGATTCAATCCCGAAGGTGTGCGCATCGGCGGTGAAGGCGGCGGCAAGAAAGCCATGAAAATCTGGGAAAAACGCGAGTTCCGCAATCTCGATGACGATATCGAGATCGGCACGCGCAACATCAAGGTGGCCTTGCGGAAATTGCGCCGCTTCGCCCGCGAGGGCGCGCCGGACCAGCTTGATCTCGACGGCACCATCGAATCCACCGCGCGCAACGCCGGCTGGCTTGATCTGAAAATGCAGCCGGAGCGGCACAATGCGGTGAAGCTATTGCTGTTCCTCGACGTCGGCGGCTCGATGGACCCTTACGTGAAAGTCTGCGAGGAATTGTTCTCCGCCTGCAAGACCGAGTTCAAGCATCTCGAACATTTTTACTTTCACAATTTCATTTACGAAAGCGTCTGGAAGGACAATCGCCGCCGCAATAGCGAACGTATTCCGACGTTCGATTTGCTGCACAAATTCACGCCCGACTACAAGGTGATTTTCGTCGGCGATGCGACCATGAGCCCCTACGAAATTCTGCAACCCGGCGGCAGCATCGAGCACTGGAATGAAGAGGCCGGCGCGGTATGGTTCAAACGCCTGACGGACGCTTATCCACGCACCATCTGGCTCAATCCGGAAGCGCAGGATCGCTGGCAATACACGTCGTCGATCAAGACCACGCTTGAGCTGCTCGATGGCGAACGCATGTTTCCGCTGACACTGGATGGCTTGAGCCGCGGCATTCGCCGGCTGAGCCATTAGCGCGGTTCGTTATCGCCGTTTTGGCGTGTGCGCGTGGCCGGTTTTCCCAGAAATCAAGACCGCAAAAACCAGACTGGCCGGCCCGGACCCGCTTAGAATGGGATGGCTATCAATCATCGATATTTCATCGTTCGACCACAATTCAACACAGAGGAGATTTGCACCATGACACCGATCACCGCACTCATCGGCTTCACCGCGTGGACGCTGCTGCTGGTTCTGGTGGTATTCGCGTATCGCGGCATTCGCGTGCTCACCGGCACGCCGATCAATTCCTGGCCGCGCGGTGCGGCGCTGCCGGACCCGGGCTTCGTCAAGCGCGCCACCGATGCGCACGCCAACTGCCTGGAAAATCTGCCGCTGTTCGCAGTAATCGTGCTCTCCGCGGCCGCACTTTCCAGGCTGCCGGCGATCGCGGTGTTCGCGCCCTACGTGTTGTACGCGCGTCTTGGCCAGAGCCTGGTCCATTTGATCGGCACCAACGTGCTGCTGGTGATGATCCGCGCAACATTCTGGGCCATCCAGCTGGTGCTGTTCGTGCTGATGCTTAAGGGCTTGCTCGCTTGAGATTGCGGCGGCGATTACAGCGGCTGCGCCGCGGCGTTTACGTCGCGCTGGCGGTAATAGCCGCTGTAATCGCGCTGATCAATAACTGGGTGGTCAACAACTCGGAGTCTTACGTTTACGAAAGTTGGTCGCTGCTGCCGGATAACGACGTCGGCGTGATTCTCGGCACCAGCCCGTTCACGCGAAAGGCGGAACCGAATCCGCTGTTTTACGGCCGCATTCAGGCCGCCGTGCAGTTGTTCCAGCTGGGCAAGATCAAGAAGATCATCGTCAGCGGTGCGAATCCCGATGCCAGCTACAACGAGCCGCGGCAGATGCGGCGCGAGTTGATAAAAGCCGGCATTCCGAAAGAAGCAATCACGATGGATTTCGCCGGCTTCCGCACGCTCGATTCCATCGCGCGCGCGCAGGCGGTTTTCGGCCTGCAAAGCTTCACCATCATCACGCAGACTTTTTACGCTTATCGCGCCGTATTCATTGCGAAGAAATTGCATCTGCAAGTTGCGGCCTACGCGCCGCCGAGCGATGAGCTGAGCATCTACACGCGCACCTACTGGCGTGAAGTGTTTGCGCGCGTCAAGGCGGTGCTGGATTTGTACGTGCTGCGCACGGTGCCGAAATTCCTCGGCGAACCGCAGTCGCTGGAAAACAATCCCGGCCCGGATTTACAGACGGAATAAGCGCCGCGGAAAGTCCGTTCCCGGAAAAATACGCCGGGCTTGAAAAGAAACTTACGGCATCGCGGTGGTCCAAGCATTTCGAACTGAAAGGAACCGGTCATGGCCTATCGCCACATTCTCGCCGCTATCGCACCGCTCGACGATGGCGATATCCTGCTGCGCCGCGCGCAGTCGCTGGCGCAACAACTTGGCGCGCGTCTGAGTGTGTTGCAGGTGATCGAGGTTGCGCTGACGATGAACACCTTTGGTGCCGGCGCACTTGCCGGCGGTGCCGACGATCTGGCCGTGATCAATCAAGTCGAGATGACGGAAACGCTGCTGCAAGCGGCGCAAAAACGGATCGCGGCGCTATGCGAAAAGTGCGGGATCAACAGCGCCGATATCAGCGTGCGGGTTGGCGGTCATGCCGCCGAGATCATCGCCGGGGCCGAAGAACTGGGTGCTGATCTGATCGTCGTCGGTCATCATCCGCATCACGGCTGGTCTGCCTTGTTCAGCCACACCGAAGAATCCGTGGTGCATCGATCACGTTGCGACGTGCTCTCGATCGCGCTGGAAATTCCTGCGGCTTGAGTCGATCGCCGGTGTAAAGCGATCGGGCTGAGCGCACGGCTGCCGCGCATATCCCTGAAGCTGCAGCGACTCGCCGAGTGTCGTCCATTCGGGCGAGGTCCTGGAGATTGTGCGTTTTGTATGCTCAAGTCAGATAAAGCGCAGATGCCATAGGCAATCAAGGAGCGCTTTCGATCGGATACATCCGTCAGCCCTGATGGGTGGAGGCTGATTGGGGGAAGAATCGGTGCGTTCAAGCAACCTAGAACGAATACTTGATATCAAAGAACCCATAGTCCCGATCGCGCAGCAGATTATTCTGTCCGCCGCCGAGGTAGTAGGCATAACCTAATTCTGCAGTGGTGTTGTTCTTGTAGCCGAAACCGGCGATCGGGCTGAGCACGCGGCTGCCGCGCACGAAGTTGTACAGCGGCGCCGGTGTTGCGCCGCCGACATCGTGTTCCCAGCGCAATGCGGGCTTGAAGGACAGGCCGGAGATGTAATCCGTCAGCACGTTGTTGTAGGTCGCGCGCGCCAGAATCTTGTAGCCCCAGGAGGTCGCGGTGCCGAAACCGCCCTGCTGGATCGGCACATTGTTGAGTGCCGCACCACGCGCATCGCCAGGCAGAAACGTGCCCGGTGCTTCGTAGCGCAGCACCGACTGGTCTTCGAGATCATGCACATGCACCAGTGCGACTTCGCTGATCAGCAGCAGATCGTCGTAGCCGAAAATCGTGCTGGGACTGAACACCTTGGTGGTGCCGATATCCGCCAGGCTCACAGCCTTGCGCCGATAGCCGCGAATGTATTGATTGCCGATGGTCGCGCCCGCAGTCGGATTGATCTGTGAAGGCGCGCCGAGATCGGCGAGGCTTTGTTCGACATCATCGATTTCGAGCGGCTGATTGGTCTTGAAGCTGTACTCGCCCTGCAAGGCAAAGCCGAATGGCAACGAAGTATTGAAGCTCATGCCGAACATGTGAATGTCTTTCGGATACTCGGCGAAAATCCCCGCGGTGCTGGCATCCTGATTGCCGCTGGAAACCGAAAACGTGCTGTAGACCGGCAAACGGCTGTGGTAATTCGCTGCATACAAAGCCAGTTCGGTGCTGTTCAGCGAGGGCAGCGAAATGCGCAGCGCGCCGCCGAATTGACCATTGCCCGGCGCTCGGCGATCGCCACCCGCACGCGGAATCGAACCGCCATAAGGCACGCAGGAAACGCCCGCCGGAAAACCTGCACAAGGCGAACCGGGTGCGGCGTATTCGGTCGCGCGGCCGAAGTCGATATTGCCGGCAACACTGCCTGGACCAACGTAATCATTGGTCTCGAAATAGGTTCCAGTCGCTGGCGCGATCGAACGCTGCCACTGGAATTGATAGAACGCTTCGGCGCTGACGTTGTTGATGAGGTTGGTCGAAACGAACAGTTGCCCGGCCGGAATCGCCACTTCATCCAGTTCCAGACCCGGCGTGTAAGCGCGATTGGCATCGACGGCGACGAGGCTGTTCAAGCCGTTCAGCACCAGCGTCGATTCGCCCCAGTTGATGACTTGCCGCCCGAGCTTGACGTTGACCGTGCGGCCGGCCACATCGAAATTGCCGTAGACATAAAGATCGAGCAGGCGAAGCTGGCTGCCGACTTCGGCCTGGATCGCATTGTTGCTCGATTTCCGCACGGAATCCGGATACTGATGCCCGGCGCCAAATTTATCCGCACCGAAGAAATCGTTGTTGACCTCGCTCGGATCGAAAGTGTAATTCGCCCGCGTAAACAGGCCGTAATCCTTCCAGGTCACTTGCAGCGATGACGTCACGCGACTCACCGCGTTGGCGATATCGCCGGCCTTGAAATTCAGATCGCCGAGATCGGCGTTGTTCGAATACGCCTCGCCGCCGTGCGAAATGCCGACCAATAGCGGCGAAGGATTGCCGGCGCGAATCGACACGCCTTCCGTCAGGCGCGTATCGAACTCGAAGCCGATCTCATCATGGTTATAGCTCAGCGCCAATGCCATCGGCGAAGCCAGGCCCAAGCTCAAAACGCAGACTGCGGAAATCGCAGCGCTTGGTAATTTTTGATGGGAATTTCGATAGAAATTGCGATCGTGTTTCATACTCTCCTCCAGTACCGCTAAAGACTTTTTTGATTTTTTGTTGCGCTGATTTTTTTGAAAACCGTGGATCGGCCTGCCTATTGGCAACTGCCGCCGATCTGCAGACACACCCCATTGCTGCCGAGGAAAGTCGCGGTTTCGGTTTGCATCTCCACCGTCGCGGCAGCGCTTGCGGCGGTAACGGTGACGCCATCCGGCCCGGCCGGACTCAGCAGCGAGCCGTGACTCGCGCCGCCGGCGAATTTCACCACGACATGCAAGCCCGCCGGATCGATCGTCGGCGTTTGCGGCGCGGTGGGCGCGACCACCGTGCCGAGGTTGGTCAGGCCCATCGCCGCCACCAGTGGATCGGTCCCGCCGAGGAAGCTGCTCACCGTCACCTTGTCGAAGAAACCGCTGCCGTCGTTGGCCAGTGTGGTGTTCGGCACTACCAGATCGTCGACCACTTCGATCAAATGCAGCGGATGCGCGGCCGCCGCGGCAGTCGCGTAATTCAGCGGATCGCCATCATCGACGACGGTCTGTGCGAAGCGCAGGAAAGTTTCGTAATCATCGGTGCCTTCAACCACGCCCGCAGCCGCCAGACCCGCGCTGATCTGTGGGCCGATTTCTTTCGAAGCATCGAGCAGCTTGGCGATGCCGCCGCCCGGCACGGCCACCGTTGCCGCGCCAATCTGCGGCGCGTTGGCAAGGAATGGAATGCCGACGATGCTGCCGAGCGACAGGCTGGCGAAGCGGATTTGCGTGGCATCCACATCCGGCGTGCCGTCGCCATTGAGATCGAGCTGCGCCACCGATTTCGCCAGCGTCAATAGATCGGCCTCGGCTTCGCGCACGTTGTCGCGCGCGGTCAACAGGCTT
This sequence comes from Rhodospirillales bacterium, assembly GCA_903970615.1. Classification (GTDB taxonomy): domain Bacteria; phylum Pseudomonadota; class Gammaproteobacteria; order Nevskiales; family Nevskiaceae; genus Nevskia. The sequence goes on along the minus strand of CAJCJH010000004.1, from coordinate 9,287 downwards.
TGCAGATTGATGAAGTAGGTGCCGGAGGGATCGATCACGCCATCCGGGCCGGACGCGCCGGTGCTGTTGTTTTCGAGGTCGAGATCGAATGTGCGTTCGCCAGTGGTCAATGCGGGCGCGGCTTGCCCGAACAGCTGATTGTGATAGAACGGGCTGGTCTTGTCGGTAAGGCCATGCAGTGGCAGATCGATGGCGACAGTGACAAAACCCGCCTTCGCCAGCGCGGGCCCGATCGCCAGCATCTGCGTGCGATTGCCGGTGATGCCATGCTGGAAAATCACCACCGGCCAGCCATTCGCCGGCTCGGTGCGGCCGCTGTCGGAATTCGGCACGGTAACGATCACCGGAATTTTTTCGGTCGACTGTGCCACCGGCACCGGATAGCAAATCGTCGTACTCGTGCTCGGGCCTTGCGGCACACCATTGACGCTGGCGCCGCTGGCAAATGCGGCGCACGGCACCTGGCCGAGAAAGCGAGGTTGTGCGGCATCCGTTGGCGGCAGGTTCGGGTTGATGTTTGGCTGGCTGGCATCCGCCTGCCAGAACGAAGTCAAGGGACCGGTCACACTTTTGCCGGTGTTCTGCAGGTAATACGGCATCAGCGTGAAGCCGGCATAGACATCCGCGCCCGCAGGCAAACCGGCGCCAAGCTGGTCGGTTTTCTCGCCGATGGAAGCCACCACGGTTTGCTGCGCAGCGGCGTGCTGCGCGAGATAGCCGAGCGTCAAGCCTTCCGATTGCGTGGTGAAAGTCCAAGCCAGCACGATATTGGCGGCGGGAAGACCGGTCGCGCCAGCGAGCTTCGTCACCGCAGGATTGATCAGTTGCGAACGCAGCGCTTCGAGCGCGGCTTTCTGCGTGTCGTTGAGTTGTGCCAGTTCGGGATTGCTCTGCGCGCTCACCGGCGTGCTGCTCGCAACGATCTGGAATTCAGGGCTGGCGATCACGCCGCCGCCGGCGGTCGTCGCAATGCCGCTAGTCACGCCGACCAGATAAGTCGTGGCCGGCGACAGCGCCTTCAGCGGTTCGATGATCACCCGCGAACGCTGCGAACTGATCGGCGAAAGCTGGCGCGTCAGCGGATCAATCGCCGTCGCGTTTTCGTTCTGCAAGGTGTAGTCGGTGCCATACACCAGCAGCTTGCCGGTGCTGCCATTGATGACCAGCACATGCGCCGGCAGCGTGCTGTAATCGATGAAGCCGGCGATATCGAAAAAGATATCGCCGATGGTCGAGAAGCCATCGAGCTGATTGATCGCCGCCACCACTGGATAACTGCTGCTGGAAGGATCGTTCGGAATATTCAGCGTCGGCGCCGAGAAGCCGGAGAACAGGCCATCGAACGGAAACGGAATGATCGCGCTCTCGCTAGCGATGCTCGGCACCGGATCGAACAGCACCTGCGAATCGAATACCTGCGGGTTGTTGCCGTCGCTGTGACCACCGCAAGCCGCGAGTGCAGCGGCGGCGATCGCTACGGCGATGGGTGACCGTTTGAAAAAGGCCATGGGGTTGACTCCTCCAGTCAAGATATCCGAGCTTTCGCCCTGTATTTTTAACTTCGATAACGAAACGGAATGCGACGCGACTTTCGCATTCCAGCAAAGTGGCGTTACCCGGTTCGTATCTGCGGAGAACTCTGCGCCTGATCGCAGTTGCACAACAACCCATCAATCTGCCCTACAGCCTCGCGTATCTGCCGTCTGTCGGAAAGCGGCGAAACCACTGCGGCTGCGAAGAAATTTCAGTGCGGACCTGAATGCTGAACCAGCAGCTTTTCGACGATGGCGATGGCACTCGTCGGATCGCGCACCAGCAGCTTCAAGGGCATGCGGCGACGCAAAATATCGTCGCAATCGAATGCCATTTCATCGCGGATCGCCAGCACCGCTTCGGCGATCAAGAATGGCGCTTCAGCATGCAGGCGTTGCGACCACTGCGGATTTTCATCGAGCAATTCGTGAATGCGCGCGATCCGCGTGCCATGCCGCAGGCAAAGATAATGCGCGGCCGTTTCATCGATACCGCGGCGTCGCAGCGCCGGCAGCGCTTCGGTCTGCCAGCTGCTGAAATCGCCCTGACCATCGATTTTGCCGTCAATGTTGTGGGGCGCGCCGGGCAACAAGGTTTGCGCAGTCCTGCAGCGGATTTCCTCGCGCTGCAAAAGCGCCAGTGCGCGATCGACCACTTCCACCGCGTCGCAGCGCGCCGTGGTGTACTTGCCGCCGAGCGGCCACAACACCCCGGCGCGCGGCTCCAGCACGGTGAATTCGCGCGTCACTGCGGAAAGGCTGTCGGCGTCGTCCGCTTGCAGGCTGCGCACGCCGGCGAATGCAGCGATCACATCTTGGTCGCCCCAATTCAAACCCGGCATCAGCGTGTTCACCGCATCGAGTAGATAGCGGCGCTCGGCGGGTGTGACTTCGCGCGTACTCGGGTCGGTGACGGCGCTTTCGGTAGTGCCGACCAGCGTGCGGCCGTACCAGGGAATCACGAAAAAAACGCGGCCGTCTTCAGGCGCCGTCAGCAGGAATGCGTAGTCCGGATTTTCGATCGACGGCAACACCAGATGCACGCCCTTGACCAGCTTCACCGGCGCGGCGTCGGCGCCCAGCAAGGCGCGCGACCATGGCCCGGCGGCGTTGATGACCAGATCAGCGCGCAGCTCGAAGGCTGCGCCAGTCAAGCCATCGACCAGCTTCGCGCCGCAGACGCGGCCATCGTTTTCCAGCAGCGCGCTGGCGGCAATACGATTCGCGCAAACCGCACCGGCCGCTTGCGCGGCGGCGACGACGAACAGCGTCATCCGCGCGTCGTCTTCCTGACAATCGCCATAACGCAAACCGCCGCGCAGACCTTCGGCGCGCAGGTAAGGATGCGCTGCCAACAGCTTGCCTTTGGCGAAGGATTTGAAGCGCGGCACCGGTTGCTTGCCGGTGGCGAGCAGATCGTACAGCGTCAAACCGGCCAGTAATTGCAGCCGGCCAACGCGCGCACCGCGCCACACTGGCACCAGAAAATTCAGCGAATGCACCAAGTGAGGTGCGATCTGCGACAGCACGCGGCGTTCGGCCAGCGCATGCCGCACCAAGCCGAATTCGAAATGTTCGAGATAGCGCAAACCGCCGTGAATCAGCTTGCTCGAAGCCGACGAAGTGCCCGCGCCCCAATCCTGTTTTTCGACCAGCGCGACGCGCAGGCCGCGCGACGCCGCATCGTCAGCGATCCACGCGCCGTAGATGCCGCCGCCGATCACCAGCACATCGAAAGTGCCTTCGCGTAGTGCGGCGAGGTTGCGAATCAGCGGAAAGGCAGCGGGCATATCTGGCGACTCTGAAATCGAACGGAACAGACCGCGCGCTCAGCTTGCGGTTGCGTCGGGCGCACGCTGCAAGGCGCGCGCGGCGTAAATCCAGTCGAGCAGCTGCTGCGCTTGCGGCGCGTCGATCAGCCCACTGGCCAGCGCTTGTTCGATGCGCATGACGCGGCCGTTGGCCGGCCCTGCGGCGACGCGGCTTTCGAGCGCTTCGCCATCGAGTGTCGCCAGCAGCAGCTCGGCTAGCGGGCCTAAGCGCGGCGGCGCTTTCAGTAGCGCTGCTCGCAGCAGCCGGCCGTCGATCAAGCCTTGCGCGACCTGCCGGTTGGCGGTGTCGCTCAGCGCCCAGGCGCCGCGGCCGAGCGGAAAAATAATCAGCCGCGTGATCAGCGCCAGTATCGGCGAAGACAAATGCCGCAGTACCCGGTCGAGCGCTTCTTCGACGCCGCGAAAGGCATCGGCGCAAACCCATTCGAGCACTGCGCGATCGGCTGCTGGCGCGCCGGCATCGTCGAAGCGCTTGATCGCGCGGGTGGCGAGCCAGAGTTGCGCGAGCGCGTCGCCGAGCCAGGTGGTCAGCGTCAAGCGCGCGGCCTTGCGCGCATTGCGCCGCACGGTGAAGCTGCGCGACGACGCCAGATCAGCACCCAAGCGGCTCAGGCCGATGTCCGCAGCGAAGGCGAGCGCGGCGCTGTAGCGGTTGATGCGCTGACCGATACGTCGCGCTAGCGGCGAGCGCATCTGCACCGCACTCAGCAGTCCGGCCGAAAGCGCCAGCACGAAGGCGCGCGAGCCGCTGTTTAGCAGATGCCCGAAATGGCCCCAGAACGCGCGATCGAAATCCTGCAGGCCGCGCGCCGGATTTTTCTCGCGCGTCGCCGCGAGTGCGGCCATGAACGCGGTGTGGCCGGAGAGCACGCAGGCGGTGTGATCGACCGGCCGCGCCAGCCGCGCGGGCATAGTGCAGCCGCTATGCGCCGGGGCGAAATCCACCACGCTGTACAAGGTAGTATCAGTCAGTCCGATATCCGCTGCGGCAGCGGCGATGCGGCGGCTTTGTTCCACCGCGAAACTACGTGCGAAGGCTGCCGGTGCGAGCACCGCCGCGCCTTCCGCCAGAGTCTGCGTGGTGCCGGCGGCCAGCACTTCTGCGGCGTAAGCGCCGGCGCCGATGATGGCTAGCGCTTCCTGCACGGTGGCGTGTTCGCCAACCGGTTCTGCGAACGGTGCATGCGAGCGCGCGTAAGCGCCGGCGGCGAGTGCGGCAGTGGCGGCAATGCCGGCGTGGATGGCGGGGGGCAGGATCGCACCTGCGCTGGCCGCGGCGGCGTGCAGGTCGAACGCGGCATAACCGACCCGGGCGATGCCGCCGACGATGGCTTCTTCCGCGATCACCAGCGCCTCGCCTTCCAGCGCCGAAGTTGCGCGCAGGCCGGCAGTGCGGCGCGGCAGCAGCAAACAGCTGAGACCGCCCTGTAGCTTGCGATCGAGCAGTCCGCTGGGGTCTTGCACTTGCACCGTCAACATCAGCAGCGTGCTGTCGCCAATCTGCGAAACCGGCGCATTCAAGCGCAGCCGGAGACCGATTGCGCTGCTGCCGTTCGCTTGCGTGCGCACGGCGACCGCGCTACCCGCCGGCGTTTCGCAGACCCGATCGATCTGCTCGATGCCGCTTGCGAGACCGGGTAGCCATTGCGACTGTTGCGCGGGCGTGCCTTTTTGTTTGAGCAGTTCGATGCCGATTAGCCGGCCGGCCGTGTTCAGCCGCGAGGTGGCTTGCGGATCGATCGCCGTCAGCCCGGCGATCAAGGCGGATTGCGCCAGCGGCGATAGCGCCAGAGCCGGCTCCGGCCTTGCAATCGTCAGCCCATCAATCGTCAGCCCAAAAAGACCGCGCTGCTGAAGCCAGTGCAAACGCGCCTGCGGCGGTTTATCGGCCGCGCAGAGCTGGCGGAACTCGCTGAGCAAGCCTTCGATCTGCGCTTGCTCAGTCACCGACGGCTGCGCGGCGGGCAGTGCGTTGAAATGGGCCCAGTCGAAATGACCTTCCAGCAGACCGTCGTCCCAACCGGAGCTGCTATCAGCGGATTGTTCGAGTGCTGCCAGCGTGTCGGCATTGAGCGTCAGCAGCAGGCGGCGAAAGCCGGCGAGCGCTGGGCGCGATAGCCATTCCTGACGCAGCGCCGGCACATTCAGCGGCACCAGCACGACGATGGCGATGGCGGCCATCAGCAGGAATAGCGAGACGGATCCCCCGAAGGCGCCGTAGAACAGCACGCTGGCAAACAGCACCACGCTGGCGACGCGCAGACTCGCACGCAGCGCAGCCAGCCCGAGTATCGCAACCAGGAAAAATAGCGGCCAGAACATCAGCGCCAATGCCTGTGCGCAAGGCGCGGATCGAGCGGCTTCACGACTTGCGGCTTGGCGCTGATCCTGGTTTTGATCCGAAGCGGTCGCAGCCTTGAATCAGCGCGATCCGGAGACGCGGCGACGAAACAGAAGCACGCGCGCGTCAAGCTCAAGTCTGCAAACAAGCGCACCTTATGGCGTCTTCTCGCTGCGCGCGCGCAGCGCGGCGAATTCATCGCCCGGCTGCCAACCCACCGTATCGGCCGCGCTGGAGGCTTCCCAACCGAGCGCGAAACCCAGCTGCGCCAGTTTGGCGTTGCTGCGGTAATCCTGTTCCGGCGTCCACTCATCACCCGGACGATGATAGCGGTTGGCGGTGTAATCCTTCTGTTGCGCGGCACCCCAATCTGCGGTGTGGCCGGCGAACTTGAGACCGGTGTTGATCGAAAACGCCGGCACGCCGACGCGCGCGAAGCTGAAGTGATCCGAGCGGTAGTAATGCCCCGCGCTCGGCGTGGCATCCGGCTCGATCGCCAGATTCATGCGCTTCGCAATCTTCTCGACCGTGGGATAAAAACTGGTGCGCTCGGCGCCGCTGACCTCGATCGATTCCGGATCGCCGATCGGCGGCACCGCGTCGTAGTTCAGATCGATCGCCACCGCGCTCGCCGGAACCGGCAGATGCTCGCCCAGATATTTAGACCCGAGCAGCCCTTTTTCCTCGGCCGTGACCGAAGCGAAATACATCGGATGCGGCGGCGCCAGTTTGCTCGAAGCCCAGGCCCGCGCCAGCTCCAGCAGAATGCCGCAGCCGGTGCCGTTATCCACCGCGCCGTTGTAGATGCGATCGGTGTTGTCAGGCCCCGGCAGGTCGGGATCGATGCCGAGATGATCGTAATGCGCCGTATAGAACACTACCTGCGTCACTGCCGGCTTGAGCGCGGCATTCGGCGCAGCTTTATCGCTGCCCGGCAGCATGCCGATAACGTTGCTCGATTCAAAATGCCGCACTTTCGAGACGATATGCGCCTTGAAATTCACCGGCAGCTCAAACGCCTTGAAATCGCGGGTATCCACCAGCTTCAGCATCTCGTCGAGATTCCTGCCGGACGCCGCCAGCAACACGCGCGCCACATCCAGCTGAATCCACGACGCCGCCTGCAGCTTCGGCCGCTTGTCATCCGCCAGATAAACCTGCTCGCCGCTCCAGGAACTGCGCACCACGTCCCAGGGATAACTCGCCAGCTCGGTCTTGTGGATGATCAGCGCGCCGACCGCGCCCTTGCGCGCGGCCTGCTCGAACTTGTAAGTCCAGCGGCCGTAATACGTCAGCGCCGGGCCGTTGAAGAACGCCACATCGTCCGAAGCCGGCTCGTTGACCACGATCAACACCACCTTGCCCTTGACGTCCACACCCTTGTAGTCGTCCCACTGATATTCGGGTGCTTCGATGCCGTGGCCGACGAACACGATCGGTGCTTCGATATCGGCCGACTCCGCACCGGTCTCGTTGCCGCTGACGATGTCATCCGCCAGCCGCAGTGGAATCGGCCCGCCCGTCGCTGGCAGCAGGGCGAAGGTGCTCTCGGCCTCGGTGTGCGTGCCGAGGAAGCGCACTTTCTGTAAATAGCTACCGTTATCACCCGCCGGTTTGAGGCCCGCCAGCGCGAACTGTGTGGCGATGTATTGCGCCGCGATGTCGCCGCCGCGCGTGCCGGTGCCACGGCCTTCGAGCAGATCATCCGCGAGGAATTTCACATGCGCCGCGATGCGTGGCGCTTCGATGGTCTGCATCGCCGCCACGATTTCTGGCGGCAGCGGCGCATCGCCCGCCGGGTGCGGTGCCTGTGCCAGCGCCGCACCCGCAAGCACGGCTGCAGCGATTGCTGAGGTGAGCTTGAAAATGAAATTCATTGTGATGACGAGGGTCTGATGGGTTGATCGACAACGCGAGCGATTTGCCGTGATCCAGCGCATGATGTCGAGCATAGGAAAAACCCGAGGTCATCACAATGCCACGTCTCAACCCTGCCAACGACCGCGCCCGCAGCGCACGTCAATACTCGCCGCTGGATCGCGCGCTGATGCGCCTGCAACAAGGTCTGGGCCAGCCGCCCGCGCTTCCGCATTCCGCAACCCCTTACCCGGCCGCCGAGTTACCGCAAGCAGCGCTGTCCGAATCCGCACGCCGTCGCGCCGCCGGCCTGATGCGCGTGAACCACGCCGGCGAAGTGTCCGCGCAGGCGCTGTATCACGGCCAAGCGCTGGTGGCGCGCGACGCCAAGGTGCGCGAGCACCTGCTGCGCGCCGCGGCCGAGGAGCGCCAGCACCTGCAATGGTGCGAACGGCGGCTCGGCGAATTGAAGGATCAACCCAGCCTTCTGAGCCCGCTGTGGTACGCCGGCTCGTTTGCGATAGGTGCCGCCGCCGGGCTCGCGGGCGATCGCTGGAACCTCGGCTTCGTCGAAGAAACCGAGCGGCAGGTGGTCGCGCATCTGGACGAACACCTCGGCCAGCTGCCCAAGGACGACGCTCGCAGCCGCGCCATCGTCACCGCCATGAAGGCCGACGAAGCCCGCCACGGCGACGAGGCCGCCGCCGCAGGCGCGCGCCAACTGCCGGGCATCGTCAAGCGCGTAATGAGCCTGGTTTCGAGCGTGATGAAGTTCGGGGCTTACCGCATCTAAGGCGCCCCGCCCCGGATTGCCCGGCAGCCCAGGCTGGGACTGGCCTGCTCTCGGAGGCGATTCCGGGGCCCCCCGGCGGACGGTATCCCGCATATTGGGCCGGTTAAGGGGTACATCACTATTCCCTCAACCGGGGTCGATGATCCCCTTGATCTAGGTCGGTTATCCCCTTAAGCACGGGCGATGTGGGGGCACATCGAGGGAGCCTTGCCCTCACATTAAGGACGGTTTCCCCTCACATTGCGTGCACATTGTCCCCACATTGAGGTCGATTAATGGGTAAAACGGGGTCGCTTAGACAACTTTGTCTTAACCGCGCGCTTTCTCGATGATCCGCGTCGTCGAATAGCCCTCGTGGAATTCGAGAATCAGCACCTGCCCGCCGTTGGCGGTGACGGCATCGAAGCCCGCGACCTGCTCGGGCGTGTAATCGCCGCCTTTCACCAGCAGATCGGGCAGGGTGGCGGCGATCAGCGGCGCCGGGGTGTTTTCGCTGAAGGGCACCACCCAGTCGACGCACTTCAACGCCGCCAGCATGCGCATTCGGTCTTCGACCTTGTTCAAGGGCCGGCTCGGGCCCTTGAGGCGGGCGACGGAGGCATCGTCGTTGACCGCGACGATCAGCACATCGCCGAGCTTGGCGGCGGCTTCCAGGTAGCGCACATGGCCGACATGCAGGAGATCGAAGCAGCCGTTGGTCATCACCACGATCTGTTCGAGCTTGCGTGCTTCGGCCACCCGCTCCAGCAGTTCGGCTTCGCTGAGTACACCGCTGTCGTCCTCATGCTCGCGGCGGATCGCTCGCGCGAGTTCGGCGGTGGTGACGGTCGCGGTGCCGAGCTTGCCGACGACGATGCCGGCGGCGAGGTTCGAGACCCGCGCGGCATGCGCGAAATCGTGCCCGGCGGCGAGCGCAGCACCGAACGTGGCGA
>CAJCJH010000003.1 GCA_903970615.1 Rhodospirillales bacterium | reverse complement strand
CTGGCCTACGCCCCATTAGGCCGCAACCAGCACACGTTCAACCCCTTCCTCCTCGCCGGCATTGGCGGCAGCCATGAAGAGGTATTACCCGCCTCTGGCAAGAAAGAAACCGTCCTCGCCGACGCCGGTGCAGGCTTCGTCACCAAACCCCTGTTCTACGGTGTGGCCATCCGCGCCGAAGCGCGTTATCTGTACGACGCCTACCACGAATTCCGCGGCTCCGGCTACGGCGACATCCGCGGCTCCGTCGGCATCGAAATCCCCTTGGGACTGGTCGAACACAGCGTCGTCGCCGCCCCCGAACCCGTCAAGATCGTCGACACCAAGGAAGTCGCCCGCCCCTGGATCGACACCGACGGCGACGGCGTCGACGACGAACACGACAAATGCCCCGGCACCCCGCACGGCCTGAAAGTCGACTCCGACGGCTGCGTCATCCCCGGCCAGGTCATCGTCCTGCGCGGCGTCACCTTTGAATTCAACAAGACCCGCATCACCCCGAATGCCGAATCCGTCCTCGACGGCGTGCTGCCCGCCTTCACCGGCCAGCCCAACCTGCACGTCGAGATCGCCGGCCATACCGACAGCATCGGCAGCGTCGCCTACAACCTCAAGCTCAGCCAGGGAAGAGCGGATTCCGTCCGCAACTACCTCATCAGCAAAGGCGCACTGCCCGAACAGCTGAGAGCGGTCGGCTACGGCAAATCACAACTCCTCATCAACCCCGAGAAGAACGACGACGACCGCGAACTGAACCGTCGCGTCGAATTCCGTGTGGTGGACAAATAAGCGCAGGACCCAGGACTCGAACCCATGAACATGAACAACACGATCAAGCGGCTGCTGTCCCTGGCGTTCCTGACCCTCGCGGCCAGTCTGATGCTGCAGGGGTGTGCGGATAGCCCCGACGCCGGCAGTGGCAATTCCGGCGGGACATCCAGCGGCAATTCCGGCGGTGCGAGTGGTGGTGCAACGAGCGGCGCCAGCGGCGGTACGACCAGCGGCACTACCGGCGGCCAGATCTGCCAGCCGGGCGATACCGCGCAGACCTGCCCGACGATCGCCGCCTACTATCCGGTGGTAACGGTTCTGGTGGATGGTAAAGCCAACGAGGCGGTGGCTACCGGTCAAGCCGTGGCTTTGACCTGGACCGCCGTCAATGGTACCGCTGATCCGAACGCGACCGATGCGATCACCTGCATCGCTTCCGGTGCCTGGAGCGGGCCGGAACCGGTCAGCGGTTCGCAAACGGTGACGCAGAACACCGCCGGTACCTATACCTACGTGCTGACCTGCACGAATTCCTATGGCCCCGGCGTTGGCGATGCGACATTGACGGTCACCGGCCCGAATACCAACAATCCAGCCTACTTCCCGAAAGTCACCATTACCGTTGATGGCAAGCCCAGCGAAACGGTGGAACCCGGCACAGCGGTTCAGTTGCAGTGGTCCACCGATAATTCGGGCGATCCCACTTTGAACGATCCGGTCAGCTGCACGGCATCCGGTGCCTGGAGTGGCCCCGAGGCATCTGCCGGCATGCAGACGATCATGCAGACACTCCCGACGGCGTATCCGTACACCTTGACCTGCACCAACTCGTACGGTAGCTCTGCCTCCACCGCGGTTCTAAATATCGACGGCACCTGCACGCCAGGCGATTTGAAGTGCCCGAACTACTACGGTTACGTCAATTGTCCGGCGCTGGTTCCTGGAACGGTATTCAAGCCATTCGCGGCACCGGCTTCGGCCGCGTCCACCGCGTCCACGGGACTATGTCTGGTCTGCTCGGTGCAAAATGCGAATAACATTGTTGATACCACCACCACTGCTCCGGCTCAGATCGAGCTTTCCGTCGGTGCGGTCGTCGCGGATGAATCGCTGTCGGTAGGGCCGTCGTCGACAACGACAACGCCGGTAATTTACCCCGCTAATACTCCGGTGGGGTTTGTAATCGGCATCCCCGGCGCTCAGGTTTTGAATCTCGGCCTGCTGCAAAACATAACGCTTACTGCGACAGCCCCGGATGGCGACGCGCCGACTTCGGCCACCGCCAATTCGCCTACGGTTGCGCTCAATTTGCTCGGTCTGCTCAACCCCGGCGCGGTACAGGCAGTGGTGTATGAACCGACCACACCGTTCGATGGCGTGCGCATCGATGTGGGCGGCGTGGTCAATGCACTTACCGAAGTCGACGCTTACGCGGCAGGTGTCTGCGTGCCGCCGGATAGCGGCACCGCATCCACCACATCCGGCGGCAGCAGTGGTGGTTCCAGCGGCGGATCAACAGGGGGTACTTCCGGTGGCTCCACTGGCGGCACTTCCGGCGGAACTACCACCGGCGGTTCGACCGGCGGAACCTAGTTCAGCATTGAACTTGGGCTGATCCGGATGAAACGGATCAGCTTCGATGGCCAATAAGGCTGAAATAAAACCCGGCGCTGAAAAGGCCGGGTTTTGTTATTGATGCAAGCCATCCGCTGAGATCAGGTCAACGAAACTTCAATCTGAAACCGGCGCACTCGCTTGCGCAATCGCCGCCGCGTGCAGCATCGCCTGCGCCTTGTGCAGCGTTTCTTCCCATTCGGCTTGCGGTACGGAGTCGGCAACGATGCCGGCCGACGCTTGCACGTGTACTTGTCCATCCTTCACCAGCGCGGTGCGGATGGCGATCGCCAGGTCCATGTTGCCATCGAAGCCGATGTAGCCGACTGCGCCGCCGTAAAGTCCACGGCGCACCGGTTCGAGTTGCGAGATCAACTCCATCGTGCGGACTTTTGGCGCGCCGGTGAGCGTGCCGGCGGGGAAGGTAGCGGCAAGCACATCGAGCGGATGCTGGTCCGGCTTCAAGCGGCCTTTTACCTCGCTGACGATGTGCATCACGTGGCTGTAGCGTTCGATCACCATTTTTTCGGTGAGCCGCACACCGGCTTCGCAAACACGGCCGATATCGTTGCGGCCGAGGTCGATCAGCATCACGTGCTCGGCGATTTCCTTCGGGTCTGCGAGTAGTTCCTTTTCGAGTGCGCGATCTTCTTCGGGTGTTGCGCCGCGCCGCCGCGTGCCGGCAATCGGTCGCACGGTGACTTCGCCATCCGCAGCGCGCACCAGAATTTCCGGGCTGCTGCCGACGACATGATGATCGCCGAGATTCAGGCAATACATATACGGCGAAGGATTGAGTCGGCGAATTGCGCGATACAGCGCAGTGGCGGGTGCCGTAAACGGCGCGCTGAGACGCTGGCCCAGCTGGATCTGGAAGGTGTCGCCGGCGGCGATGTATTCCTTCGCGGCGATTACCGCCGCCAGATAATCCGCATGCGCGAACGTCGAGGTGAACGGCAACGGCGGCGGGTTCTGCGCGAGCGGTGCATGCGGCATCGCGCGCGGCGCGCTCAGCTGCGCTTCGATCGCGTCCAGCCGCGCCTGCGCGCGAGCGGCGTCTGCGTCGTCGTCGATTCTGGCGTGCACCACCAGCGTGAGTGTTGCGCGCAGGTTGTCGAACACGACCACTTCATCGGCGAGCATCAGCAATACGTCAGGGACCTTCAAGGTGTCCGGCTGACCGAGCTGCAGCTTCTTCTCGAAAAAGCGCACGCAGTCGTAGCCGAAATAACCGACGTAGCCACCGGTGAATCGCGGAAGATTTGGCGATGGCGCCACCCGCATGGCTTGCGTGTAAGTCCGCAGCCAGTCCAGCGGTTGATGCGTGCTGAATGGCTCGACGATTTCACCCTCGCGTATCAGCGTGATGGTGTTGCCGCGCACCGTGAGCCACTCGCGCGCGGGCAGGCCGATGAAGGAATAACGGCCCCATTGATCGCCGCCGACGACCGATTCAAACAGGAAAGTCTGCGGCGCGTCGGCGAGCTTGAGATAGGCGCCGACGGGCGTATCGAGATCGGCGGGCAATTCGCGGGTCAGCGCGATGTGGGTGTAGGCGGTCATGACGAGCGGGCGAACTCTACAAAATTTAACGAGGCGTTGTCACAGCGAGTGGCAGCTTTTGGGCGCTGTGGCATCAGTCGGGAATCATGAATGCCGTCGCCAATCGCTGGCCTGCCTGAATTGCTTGCCGTTCATTCGATGAAGCGTGTTGATCCCGCCGTGATGATGAGCTGGCTGCGAGTTCTTGTACGCCGTTGAAATAGTCGGTGCGCCGCTCATTTCACGTGGCGCCCGAAACCGCTGCGCGCATCTCGCGGATCGTCGCGGCGTAATCCTTGGCGCCGAAAATCGCCGAGCCGGCAACGAAGGTATCCGCACCAGCCGCGGCAATCTCGCCGATGTTGTCGACTTTCACGCCGCCATCGATTTCCAGCCGGATCGCACGGCCGCTTTGCACTTCATACGCATCCAGCAATGCACGCGCCTCGCGCAGTTTTGGCAGCGTCGCCGGAATAAAACTCTGGCCGCCAAAACCAGGGTTGACCGACATCAGCAATACGATATCCATCTTGTCGAGCACATGCCGCAGCACATCCAGCGGTGTCGCCGGATTGAACACCAGCCCGGCCTGGCAACCGGCATCGCGGATCGCTTGCAAGCTGCGGTCGATATGGCGCGTGGCTTCCGGATGAAACGTGATGCTCGACGCGCCGGCCTTGGCGAAGCTCTGCGCCAGCGCATCCACAGGCTCGACCATCAGATGCACATCAATCGGCGCGGCGACGCCATGCTTGCGTAGCGCTTCGCAAACCATCGGGCCGATGGTCAGATTCGGGACGTAATGGTTGTCCATCACGTCGAAGTGAATCCAGTCCGCACCGTCCGCAATTACGCGCGTGACTTCATCACCCAGCCTGGCGAAATCGGCGGACAAAATACTCGGCGCGATAACAGTTTTTTGACGCGGCATTGGGTTGACGGCGACCTTCGTAGAGCCCGTATTATCCCAGATCGCGGTCGTTTGCGAATTCAATTCAGCCCTCGGTATTCAATAGACGAAGACGATCTTTTGGATAGAAACAATTGTCTTTACGTATCGAATGAGTGCGCAGAAACTGCTCGCACTGATTCAGACCACCGACTGCAAACCGGAGAACCTTACGATGAAAGACTCAACGACTTCCCTGACCACCGCGACCGGCACGCCGGTCGTCGACAACCAGAATTCGATCACAGCAGGCCAGAAAGGCCCGGTGCTGATTCAGGATTTCCACCTGATCGAGAAATTGCAGCATTTCAACCGCGAGCGCATTCCGGAACGCGTGGTCCACGCCAAAGGTTCGGGTGCGTTCGGCACGTTTACGGTGACAGACGACATCCGCCAATACACCAAGGCCAAGCTGTTCGACACGATCGGCAAGAAGACCGAAGTGTTCGTGCGCTTCTCCACCGTCGGCGGTGAAAAAGGCAGTGCGGATACCGAGCGCGATCCGCGTGGTTTTGCGATCAAGTTCTACACCGAGGAAGGCAACTGGGATCTGGTCGGCAACAACACGCCGATGTTTTTCATCAAGGACCCGATCAAGTTTCCGGACTTCGTCCACACGCAAAAACGCGATCCGCAGACCAACCTGAAATCCGCGCGCATGATGTGGGATTTCTGGAGCAAGGCGCCGGAATCGCTGCATCAGGTGACGATGCTGTTTTCCGATCGCGGCACGCCGGATGGCCTGCGCCACATGGATGGCTTCGGCTCGCACACCTACTCGCTGATCAACGCCACCGGCGAGCGCGTGTGGGTGAAGTGGCATTTGAAAACGCAGCAAGGCATCAAGAATCTACTGCCGGAAGATGCAGTGCGTTTGGCCGGTGAAGATCCGGATTATTCGCAGCGCGACCTGTTCGATTCGATCGCCAAGGGCGACTTCCCGAAATGGAAAGTCTTCATCCAGGTGATGACCGAAGCGCAGCGCATTGCCTGGGAAAAGAAGACCGGCTGGAACGCGTTTGATCTCACCAAGGTCTGGCCGCACAAGGATTTCGCGCGCATTCCGGTGGGCATTATGGAGCTGAATCGCAACCCGGCGAACTATCACGCCGATGTCGAACAGGCCGCGTTTTCGCCGTCGAGCCTGGTGCCGGGCATGGGTTATTCGCCGGACAAGATGCTGCAAGGCCGCCTGTTCGCGTACCACGATGCGCAGCTGTATCGCATCGGCACCAATCACCAGTATCTGCCAGTGAATGCGGCGAAATGCCCGGTGCATCACCAGCAGCGCGACGGCGCGATGGCGTTCAACGGCAACTTCGGTTCCGCGCCGAATTATGAAACGGTGAAGGCCGATGGCGCCGGCCCCAAAGGCTTCGGTCACGGCGACATGGGCTGGACGCTTTCCGGCGACGCGGGCCGCTTCGACGAGCGCGGTCATGAGGATGATTTCACCCAAGCCGGCGATCTGTACCGCCTGATGCCGGAAGCCGAGAAGGAGCGCACCACCAGCAATATCGCGCGCGCGATGTCCAGCGTGCCGGACGACATCATCGCGCGTCAGCTCGGTCACTTCACCAAAGCCGATGCGGACTACGGCAGGCGCGTCGCCGACAAGCTGAAGAAAATCCACGGTCGCGCGGCAACGGCAACGCCGGGCACGGCCGCGCCGAGCGCAGACGGCAAGGTCGGCGCGATCGCCTGATCGACATGCGGTAAAAATCAGCGCGGTGCGAAATCGCAATTGAAAATCAAGGCCGCTGGGGCGATGAGTTCCAGCGGCTTTTTTGGGCCGAGCGGGCGCAGGCAAACGGCAAGCGAAAATCTTTTGCGTCGACTCGAAAATCCAGCGATTTACTTTGCGCTCTCAGGCGCGTTTGCATACAGTGGTACTACTCAATCAACCTTGGATTCGACATGGGCATCGCGTTCGGTCTGCACATTCTTTTCGCCGCCCTTTGGGTCGGCGGAATGTTCTTCGGTTTCGTCTGCCTGCGGCCCGCCGCAGCAGCGCTCGACGCCGCCACGCGCACGCAATTGTGGGCGGCCACGCTGAGCCGTTTTTTCCCGATCGTGCTGCTCGCCGTGCCGGTGATGCTGGCCTCCGGGCTTTACATGAATTCGGTGGAAGGTGGCATGGCGGCGATGGATTTAAGGATCAAACTGATGATGATTATCGGCGTGTTGATGATGCTCGCGTTCCTGCATGTTTTTTTCGCGCCGTTCCAGAAACTGAAGCGCGCGGTGGCCGCCAACAACACCGCGCAGGCGGTTAAATCGGTCGCGCAGATTCGGCTGCTGGTCGGCATCAATCTGTCGCTCGGCATCCTCGTGGTGCTGATCGCCAGCGCAGGCAAATATTATTTGCCGGGTTGATGGACGCAGCACCTTCGTCGAACGCTGGCCTGTTTGAATCCAGCTTTTCCGGCCTGCCGCTGATCCATCGCGGCAAGGTCCGCGACCTGTACGCGCTTGGCGAAAATCATCTGCTGATCGTCACCTCGGATCGCCTGTCCGCATTCGATGTGGTGATGCCGCAGCCGATCCCCGGCAAGGGCGCGGTGCTGAATGTGCTAACGGATTTCTGGATGCAGCGCTTCGCTGCGCGGATTCCGAATCATCTCGCGCGCGAAAAAATCGATCTCTCGTCGCATCTCACACCAGAGGAATTGCAGCAATGCGAAGGCCGCGCAGTGGTGGTGCGCAAGCTCAAGGCGCTGCCGATCGAAGCGGTCGCGCGCGGCTACCTGATCGGCTCTGGATGGAAGGATTATCAAGCCTCTGGAACGGTTTGCGGTATTCCGTTGCCGCCCGGTTTGCAGCTCGCACAGCAGTTGCCCGAACCGATTTTCACGCCGGCATTCAAGGCGCCGAAAGGCGAACACGACGCCAATATTTCTTATGCCGAAGTCGAACGGTTGATTGGAGCGGCGCGTGCGGCAGAGGTGCGTGAAATCACCTTGAGCCTGTATCGGGAAGCTGCGAGCTACGCAGCGCAGCGCGGCATTCTGATCGCGGATACGAAATTTGAATTCGGCATCGATGAAGCCGGCCGGCTGCATTTGATTGACGAAGTTTTGACGCCGGATTCCTCACGTTTCTGGCCAGCGGATCAGTACCGCGTCGGCATCAGTCCGCCGAGTTTCGACAAGCAATACGTGCGCGATTATCTGGAAACTCTGGACTGGAACAAGACCGCGCCCGGCCCGGATTTGCCCGCCGATGTGGTGACGAAAACTGCCGAAAATTACCGCGAAGCCCAGCGCCGACTGACCGCGGCCTAGCGCCGATACCTTTGCGCGCGATGCGCCGAACATGACATCCTGAATTTGGCTCGCGGTATTTCATCCGCCGTGACTTTTGAGAGCGACGATCGAGAACCGCCATGCAAATCCGAATCGAGATTGACGTCAAGCCCGAAGAATTGCGCCGCTTCCTCGGTCTGCCGGATGTCGCTGGCCTGCAGGAAGATGTGATTCAGTTCCTGCGCGAGAAAGTCGGCGCCGCCAGCGAAAGCTTCGATCCGGCCTCGTTCGTCAAGGAAAACCTGCAAACCTTGCGGCGCAGCAGCGCCTGGCAAAAGATTATTGCCAGCACGAAAATTTCGCGTGCAGCACCGACACCAGCGGCTGAGCCGACCGCTCCGGCAAAAGCGAAAACGGCGCGTAAATCTTCCGCCAGGAAAACTCCAGGCTTGCGTGCCGCGCCCAAACGAAAGTCCGCAGATCATTCGCCGGAAAAGTTGTAAGGCAAAGGAACGATCGCGGATCAATGCGCCGCTGTCGCAGTGGCTGAATCGACTGTTTGGGCTTCGCAGCTTGCGACGAAGCTCTTAGCTCGAATTTCCGCGTTCAGGCCTGCTGACGCAGCTGGCGCCAGAGCGCCAATCGTTTGCGCTGATTACGACGCAGGCGTGCGGTCGTCGCGGGAATCAGATCAAGCTGATTTCGCAATAATTCGCTGACGCTGCGCGCCTTGCGTGCGACCGCAACACTTTCCTGCAGCGCGAACAAATGCTCGTCCAGCAGGCCAGCTTCGTGAACCGCAAGCTGATTGAAGCCATCGAGCGCGCGGCTGGCGAGTTGGCGCAAGCGCTGAACTTCGATCGTCGGAATGGTCATCGTTGACGCCTCGCAAAAATCGGGTTGCGGCATCAGCCGCCACAACCCGGATTGTCGCTTACTGCCGGCAAGCTTGCAGCAAAAACCTGCCGTAAGCTTGCCCTGAACTCTGCTCTAAAACTTAAAGCGATTTTACCGCAGCCTTGACCTGCTTCTTGACGCCGGTCGCGGCTTTCTTGACGCTCTTTGTGGCCGATTTCGCCGCGGCGCTCGCCTTCTTGACAACCACCGGTTTGCCGGTCAAATGGCTGTGAACGCTGTCGAAGCCGCTCTTGACCGTTTTCAGCAACTCATCGCCGGTTTTGGCGAAGGTCGAGACGGTGCCATTCAGCGCGTCGATCAATTTTTCGGTGGAAGGTAAATAGGAAATCGGGTCGGCGACAACCGCCTTGAATCCATCGGCCTTGGCTTTTTCAAAACCGGACTTGGCGGACGCGAAAATATCCTTGGCGGTGCTGCTGTGATCCTTGAACAGTTCGCTGAAGCTTTCGACCACAACGGTGTTGG
This sequence comes from Rhodospirillales bacterium, assembly GCA_903970615.1. GTDB lineage: Bacteria > Pseudomonadota > Gammaproteobacteria > Nevskiales > Nevskiaceae > Nevskia. The sequence goes on along the minus strand of CAJCJH010000003.1, from coordinate 5,982 downwards.
CTTGCTTCAAGGTATCGACCGAAATCTTGACGACTTCCTGGCCTTGGGCACCAATCGCTTCGACTCGGCTTTTGACATCATCAACGACGCTTTGCAGACTCATTTTTCGAGAACCTCAAAAATTTTTAACAGGAATTTGAAACCGCTCGCTCCGGAATTGCTGCATCGCAACATTCCGGGTTCGAGCATAGCAGCAGACGGCGTGTCGATGTCAAGCGCCTAGGCTTTCCGAGCGCAGGCCCGGCTTGCGGAAGTAGCGTGTTTCACGACCGATCAACGTCGATCGGACGAGACGATGCCCAACGATTTCCGGCACTGATTACTCGGCCAGAAATTCGCGGATCAGCTGTACGAAGGCCGCGCCGTAGCGTTCCAGCTTGTGACCGCCGACGCCCGGAATCCCAGCGAATCCACTCAAGGTCACCGGTTGTTGCGCCGCCATAGCGCGCAGTGCGGTATCCGCGAAAACGACGTAAGGCGGCAGCTTTTGTTCGTCCGCCAGACGCTTGCGCAATTCGCGCAGACGTTCGAACAGCGCGGCTTCGACCGGTGTTGCGGCGATGATCGGCTGCGCGCTCTTGCTGCCGCGTTGGCGCAGGCCAGCGTCGCGTCGCGGCGGCACCGCCAGCGTGAAACGCCGCTCGGATTTCAGCAGCGCGCGGCTGGCTTGGTTGAGCCGCAACACCGGGTAGCTGTCGCCGCTCTCTTCGACCACGCCCTGATGCAGCAGTGCGCGCGCGAGCACGCGCCATTCGTCCTGCGCGCGCGCTTTGCCGATGCCATAAACGCTGAGCTGCTGATGTCCGCGATCGATCAGTTTCTGGTTCGCCGCGCCGCGCAGGATATCGATCACATAAGCCGAGCCGAAGCGCTGGCCGCGTTGTGCCAGGCGCGCAACGCAGGATAGGAATTGCTGCGCTTCGAGTGTCCAATCCTCTACCGGTTTGGGATTTTTGCAGTTGTCGCAAGCGCCGCAATTGCCGCTGAATTGTTCGCCGAAGTAACCGAGCTGGATCGCACGCCGGCATTCGCTGGATTCGGCGTAATCGAGCACTTTGCGCAGTTGCTGGCGCGCGATGCGCTGCTCCTGCTCCAATGGTTCGCCGTTGTTCGGGTCGATTTTTTGCGAGATCAAAAACTCTGCGGTGCGGATATCGCCGGTGCCGAAATACAACGTGCAGTGCGCCGGCTCGCCATCGCGTCCGGCGCGGCCGGCTTCCTGGTAATAGCCTTCCATCGTTTTCGGCAATTCGAAGTGCACCACCCAGCGCACGTCGGGTTTGTTGATGCCCATGCCGAACGCGATGGTGGCCACGATCACCTGCGCGTCGTCGCGGATGAAAGCCTCTTGATTAGCGCGCCGAGTTTCCGCATCCAGCCCTGCGTGATACGGCAAGGCGCGAACGCCATCGTCGGCGAGTCTGGCGGCGAGTTCATCGACCCGTTTGCGCGACAAACAATAGACGATGCCAGCCTCGCGGCCGACGCCTTCCGCACCGCGCGCCTGCCGCAACAGTTCCGCATAGCTGTGCGAGCCTTTGGGCTTGACGCTGTAGAAAAGATTCGGCCGATTGAAGCTGGCAACGTGCCGCGCCGGTTGGTTCAGGCGCAGTTGTGCAGCGATGTCGTCGCGCACACGGCCGGTCGCTGTCGCGGTGAACGCGAGCACCGGAATGCCTGGAAAGCGCGCGCGCAATTGGCCGAGCTGGCGGTAGTCCGGCCGGAAATCGTGGCCCCATTCGGAGACGCAATGGGCTTCGTCGACAGTGAATGCGGAGATGCCTCGCGCCGCGATCAGGCGCGGCAGAAAGCTGTCGAGATAATCCGCAGTCATCAAGCGTTCCGGTGCGAGATAAAGCAGTTTGATTTCGCCGCGCAGCACGGCGGCGCTGCGCTCTGCGGCGGTGCGCGCATCGAGGCTGGAGTTGAGGAAAGTCGCCGCGATGCCGTTGTCGGCGAGCAGGCGGACTTGATCCTGCATCAAGGCAATCAGCGGCGAGATGACGATCATCACGCCGCTGCGCAGCAGGGCCGGCAACTGGAAGCACAAGGATTTTCCGCCGCCGGTCGGCATGATCGCCAACAGGTCGCGGCCGGCGAGGGCATCGCGCACCACGGCTTCCTGTCCGGGCCGAAATTCGTCGAAGCCGAAATGGCGCTTCAAGGCTTGCCGCAGCGGCGCGGCATCATCCGTCGAATCCGCGGCATCGAAATGGCCGGGCGCAGGGCCGGGAACGCGGCGTAAAACGCCGGGCGAATGTTCAAAGTCGGAAGCGGGCACGAGCCTTTTTAATTCGCCGCGCCGGCGAAGGCAAATGCGCCGCGTTGCAAAGGCTCGCGCGAGCGGCTCAAGCGGAGTTTCGCGCGATTTTTGAAGTGTTTTGTGCGCAATTATCCACGTCAGTGGCGCGCACTTTTTTGATCGACTCGATCGAATGGAATTGCTCAGCGCATGCGCGGTCGATAGACGCAGTGATGACGAGCCGCGACAATCGCCGCACTGCCGATAGCCCTTTGTGAGGTTTCCGGATTTGATTCCCGACCAGTATCGACGTGTGCATGATTGGCTGTGGACGCGCGAGCCGCACTCGCGTTCGCAACGCGCGCTGCTGCATACGGCGCGCTACGCACTGGCGCTGACGCGCGATCTGATCGAAGGCGAAATCAGCCTGCGTGCGATGAGTCTGGTTTACACCACGCTGCTGTCGCTAGTGCCATTCCTGGCGCTCGCGTTTTCGGTATTGAAAGCGCTCGGCGTACACGACAGTCTGCAGCCGGTGCTGCAGGAAATGCTGCAATCGCTGGGCAGTCAGGCTGCGGTGGTGACGCAGAACATCATCGGCTTTGTCGACAACATCAAGGTCGGCGTGCTTGGATTCGTCGGCGTGGTGACGCTGCTGTACACCGCGGTGTCGATGATCTCGAAGATCGAAGGCAGTTTCAATTTCATCTGGAACATCGAACGCACGCGCGGCGTCACGCGCCGCTTCAGCGAATACTTAACCGTACTGCTGGTCGGCCCGATCCTGATCTTCGCCGCACTCGGCCTCACCGCCTCGGTGCGCAGCAGCGCTATCGTTACCACGCTGGCGTCGATCGAACCTTTCGGCACTGCTATCGTGTTGCTGACGAAGGCGGCGCCTTACGTATTGATCGTCGGCGCATTCACTTTTTTATACGGCTTCGTGCCGAACACGCGCGTCGGTTTGAAGGCCGCGACGATCGGCGGTGTATTTGCCGGAATCACCTGGGAAAGTGCGAGTGCCGCGTTCGCCACCTTCGTTTCCGGATCGCAGCAATACAGCGCAATTTATTCCGGTTTCGCCATCGTTATCGTGTTACTGATCTGGCTCTACGTCGGCTGGCTGATCATCCTGTTCGGCTGCCGGCTTTCGTTCTACGTACAGACCCCGGCGTTCCTGAAAATCACCCGCGAACCGCCGCCGCCCGGCAGCCGCGAATCGGAAATCCTGAGCCTGCGCGTGATCGCGGAAATCGCCCAGGCCTTCACCCGCAGCGAGCCGGCACCGACGCTCGAACAACTGAGCCAGCGGCTTGGTGTGTCACTGGTACGGCTTGAACGCAGCATCAATCTGTTGAGCAACGCTGGCCTGATCGCCGAAGCGCTGCCGGAGCGGCGCTGGGTGCTGCTGCGCGATCCTTCAACGCTGAGCCTCGCCGCGGTCTGGCATTCAACACGCGGCACGGTTGAAACCTTTGCAGCGGACGACATTCCGGCGCAGCGCGCGCTGGCGTTCGTCGACGGAATTGAGCAAGCGGTTGCGGATTTGCCGAGTGCTGACTTGCGCGAGTGGCTGCAAGCCTCGACGGCGGCAAAGGCGTTAAAAAAATAGGTTCGACTCGATCGCCTGAAGACTTTTTTGCCGGTTCGCTTGCCTATAATTGGGCATACGCGAGCGATGCGAGTGATCGTCCTCGAATCCACGCCGAACCTTATTCAATAAAACTGGCAGTGTCGACAATGGCGAAGCGAGGAGCGGGCGGTCCAGTCTGGCTGGCCGAATACATGGCGGGCGTACCGCCGCAGATTGATAGCAGCGTATTTCATTCGCTAAGCGATGCGATGCAGCAGAGCTTCGATAAATTCCGCGATCTGGTCGCCTACGAAAACATGGGTGCGCAGCTGACTTACGACGAGGTCGATCGGCTGTCGCAGGATTTCGCCTCGTATCTGCAAAACGTGTTGCATCTGCAACGCGGCGATCGCGTCGCGGTGATGATGCCGAACCTGCTGCAATATCCGGTTGCGGTGTTCGGCATCCTGCGCGCCGGCATGGTGGTGGTGAACGTCAATCCGCTGTATACGCCGCGCGAACTCGAACATCAGTTGAAGGATTCCGGCGCGCGCGTCATCGTCATCATCGAAAACTTCGCCAACACCTTGCAGCAGGTTCTGCAGACCACACCGCTGGAGGCGGTGATCACCACGCAAGTGGGCGATCTGGCGCCGTTTCCGAAAAGTCTCATCACCAATCTGGTCGTCAAGCACGTCAAGAAAATGGTGCCGTCGTGGCAGATCGACGATACCGTGCCGTTTCGCACTGCGCTCGCGCGCGGCAAGGCGCAGCCTTATCACCGCGCTGCGCTGACTCATGACGATATCGCGTTCCTGCAATACACCGGCGGCACCACGGGCTTGTCGAAAGGCGCGGTGCTGACGCACGGCAATCTGGTTTCCAACCTGCTGCAAATCCATGCCTGGATCGGCCCGCGGCTCGAAGAAGGCCGCGACATCATCATCACCGCCCTCCCGCTGTACCACATCTTTGCGTTGGTGGTGAATTGCCTGCTGTTCGTGTTCTCTGGCGGCAAGAATGTGCTGATTACCAATCCGCGCGACATGCCGGGTTTCGTCGCCGAACTGCGCAAACACCGCTTCACGGCGATCACCGGCGTCAATACCTTGTTCGGCGGTCTGCTGAATACGCCCGGTTTCGATACGGTCGATTTCAGTTCGATGAAACTCAGCGTCGGCGGCGGTACGGCGGTGCAGCAGGCGATCGGGCAGAAGTGGCAACAAGTCACCGGGGTCGGGCTCACCGAGGGTTATGGTTTGACCGAGACTTCACCCGTGGTGAGTTTTTCGCCGCTCGATAGACCCGAATGGAATGGCACCATCGGCGTGCCCTTGCCATCCACCGATGTGCGCCTGCTCGACGACGAAAATCAGCCGTCCAAACTCGGCGAACCGGGCGAGCTTTGTGTGAAAGGTCCGCAGGTGATGCGCGGTTATTGGCAGCAGCCGGCGGAGACGCGAAAAGTTTTCACCGCCGATGGTTATCTGCGTACCGGCGATATTGCGACGATGGACGCGCGCGGCTACTTCAAGATCGTCGACCGTAAAAAAGACATGATCCTCGTTTCCGGTTTCAATGTTTATCCGAACGAGATCGAGAACGTCGTCGCGCTGCATCCGGGCGTGCTCGAAGTCGCCTGCATTGGCGTGCCGGACGAAAAAACCAGCGAGTCGGTCAAGGTGTTTGTCGTCCGCAAAGATCCGCAGTTGACGGCCGCCGTGCTGCGCGAGCACTGCAAGAAAAATCTGACCGCCTACAAGGTGCCGAAGGCGATCGAGTTCCGCGATTCGCTGCCCAAATCCAATGTCGGAAAAATTCTGCGCAAGGAGTTGCGGAACCAATAGCGCTTCCGCGAACTCCATGCGCAGGCAAAGGCCATAAGCGGCTATGTGGCAGCTATTGGGGTGTTTCGGGTATAAAGGCGCGTGAAGCGGTAAAAATTCAAACTGTAACGATAGCGGTACCCTGAAGCTCGGCGATGGACAGGTGCTCGGGAAGAGTCCGGTCCGGGAGTTACGGTACGCGGTTCGTCTGAATCGAAATAGTCAAATGATGGACAAGGAGAAGCTATGAAACGTCTCGCTATAGCTGCGCTGCTGGGAGCGATTGCGCTGCCGGCAGTCTCGGCAGCAAACGAAGTGGGTGATGTCTATGGTGCGGTGCT
>CAJCJH010000002.1 GCA_903970615.1 Rhodospirillales bacterium | reverse complement strand
TGGCCAAAAAGACCTCAAAGGCAAGATCATCCGCATCGGCACGATGGGCGACCTCACGCAAACCGATATCCTCGGCATGCTCGGCGCCTTCGAGATCGCGCTCCTCGACGCAGGCCACGCCGTCCAAATCGGCACCGGCGCCAAAGCCGCGCTCGAAATCTTCCTCGCCGAACCAGACGCGGTTCCCGCCTAAGCGAAGCCGACGCGGGTGCGCGTCCACAAGGCGTCCAGGGTGATGGAGATGGACCCCACCACGGGCAGATTCAGGGCGGTATCACGCTTGCCCCAGTATTTGATCAGGGCGATGTTGGGCTGCGCCTGCGCCGCGACGCCATGCCGGCCAGTAGCCGCCGCGCCGGTTTGCGCATTCATGGAAGAGGGGGAAGAGGGCACTATTTCTGTAATTATGGGCGTGGATTCAAGCACTTGCGCGAGCCCTACTCTGCTCGCCGCCGCCCGGCGGTCCATCGCTTGGGGGAGTCATGACCCCTTCATTTTAGCAAAGCCCGGTCCAGGCGTGCACGGACATAGTGCGCGGCCGGCTAGGGTGGGACTTTTGTGACCCGTGTCCACACACTGGATCCGCCCAACAGGCTGATGCCGAAATAGCCGCGTATCTTGAGATGGTCCGGGTCGACCAGGTGCATCTGGCAGCTGAAGGTATGTCCATTGTTGGAATCGTAAACGCGGCCGCCCGTCCAGTCGTGGTGCTCGGCGTCATAGTGCAGATCCCAGAGCAGCAGCAGGCCGTCCATCGGGCGCGAGCGCAATGCCGGGTCGGGATTGAAGATATCCGTGGCCGGCTTGCCGTCGAGTTCCGGGCCGTCCTGCGCGCTGAACTTGTCGTGCAGCTGCCAGACGATATTTCCCGAGTACAGGTCGTTGTGGCGCTCCACGCGAACGATCACATCGCCGCTCTTCACCAGCCAATCGCCCACGATCGCATCGGCCGGATCGGCCTCGGCCAAAAACGGAAGCTGCAGGATCAGGCAACAGGCGAATCCGGCCAGCCGGCGTCGCTGCGTTACTCGGAACATGGCATGACAATCAAAAGCTTACACCCTGCTTTCAAATGGGGCGCGGTGCACGCGAGCTTGGCATAATTGCGCGCTGAATTTAGTCCCCGGTGTTGTAAAGTTTACGCTGGACACCATGTCGGTATCCATGTTCCATCATCTTTCCACCCTGATCGGATCGTGTCTGGGTGCCGTGGCGGCGGCTTATGCCTGTTTTGCGATTTACGCCGTGCTCAAGGGCGCGCGCCGCGCCAGCGACGACGCCCTGCAGGGCCTGCGCCGTGCCGCCTGCACGCGCTCCTGCCCGCGGCCGGTGAGCGTGCTCAAGCCACTGTGCGGCGAGGAACCGGGGCTCTACCAGAATCTGCGCAGCTTCTGTCTCCAGACCCACCCCCAGTTCCAGTTGCTGTTCGGCGTGCGCGAGGCCGATGACGCCGCCATCGCGGTGGTGCGCCGCCTGCGGGAGGAGTTTCCGGCGCTGGACCTGCACCTGGTGATCGATCCGCGGGTGCACGGCGTCAACCTCAAGGTCAGCAACCTGCAAAACATGCTGCCCCACGCCCGGCACGACTGGCTGGTGCTGGCCGACAGCGACATCGGCGTGTCCAGCGATTATCTGAGCCGGGTGACCGCCCCGCTGGCCGATCCGGCGATCGGCGTGATCACCTGCCTGTACCGCGGCGTGGCGCGCGGCGGGCTATGGTCGCAGCTGGGCAGGCTGTTCATCGACGACTGGTTCGCGCCCTCGGTGCAGGTGTCCCACGCCCTGGGTTCGACCCGCTTTGCGTTCGGCTCGACCATCGCCCTGCGCCGCGACGCGCTCCAGGCTGCCGGTGGCTTTGAAGCGCTGAACAACACCCTGGCCGATGATTTCTGGCTCGGCGAATTGACCCGGCAGCAGGGCCTGCGGACGGTGCTGTCCGAGGTGGTGGTGACCACCGATGTCACCGAAGGCAGCCTGGCCAGCCTATGGGCCCACGAGCTGCGCTGGATGCGTACCATCCGCGCCGCCGAGCCGGCCGGCTTTGCCTTCACTTTCATCACCTTCACCTTCCCGATACTGGCCGCGGGCCTGGCGCTGGCGCGTACCGAATTGTCCCTGGCGCTCGCCGTCATCGGAGCGGCGGCCCGGCTTGTGCTACATTATTTGCAGCGTCAATGGAGGCTTGAGGCTGCACCCAGGTATGAAACCATGCTCGTGCCCCTGCGCGACGGTATGCTCCTGGCGGTATGGGCCGCGGCCCAGCTTGGGTCGCGCGTGCGCTGGCGGAACCAGGTTTTGAAGGCTACCGCCGCGCCCGCACCGCCGCTACCGACCCGTCAGAGCCCGGCACCGCTTTCGCCGTTGAATGCCCCGTTAAAATCCCCAACAAACCCATTTACCAATCCAGACTCCGCGTCATGACCACAATAAAAACGCTGTTCCTCCAGGCTCCCTCCTTCGATGGCTTTGACGGCGGCGCCGGCAGCCGGTATCAGGCCAAGCGCGAAGTCAAGTCCAACTGGTACCCCACCTGGCTGGCGCAGCCCGCGGCGATGGTGCCCGGCAGCCGCCTGCTGGACGCGCCTGCCAACGAGATCACCGTGGCAGACGCCTTACAGGTGGCGGAGCAATACGATCTGGTGATCATGCACACCAGCACCCCTTCCTTCCCCACCGATGCCAAGTTTGCCGAGCTGCTGAAGCAGCGCAAGCCGGGGATCCGCATCGGCCTGATCGGCGCCAAGGTGGCGGTGGACCCCACCGGCTCGCTCAAGGCCAGTGCGGCCATCGACTTCGTCGGCCGCGAAGAATTCGATTACACCTGCAAGGAAGTGGCCGAACGCCGGCCGCTGCCGGAGGTTCGCGGACTTTCCTATCGTCTCGACGACGGTAGCATCAAGCACAATCTGCCGCGCGCGATGATCGAAGACATGGACGAGCTGCCGTTCGTGGCACCGATTTACCAGCGCGATCTGAAGATCGAAAACTATTTCATCGGCTATCTGAAACATCCGTATGTAAGCTTTTATACCGGCCGCGGCTGTCGCTCGAAATGCACGTTCTGCCTGTGGCCGCAAACCGTTGGCGGGCATCGCTATCGCGTGCGCTCGGCGGTGAACGTGATTGCGGAGTGCCGATGGATCAAGGAGAACATGCCGGAGGTGAAGGAAATCATGTTCGACGATGACACCTTCACCGACAGCTCGAACATGGCGCGCGTGCATGAAATTGCGCGCGGCTTGGGCAAACTCGGCATCACCTGGTCGTGCAACGCGAAAGCCAATGTGCCGTACGAATCGCTGAAAATCATGAAGGACAACGGCCTGCGCCTGTTGCTGGTCGGCTACGAATCCGGCGACGACCAGATTCTGCTGAACATCAAAAAAGGTCTGCGCACCGAGATTGCGCGGCGCTTCACCGAGGATTGCCGCAAGCTCGGCATCCTGATTCACGGCACTTTCATTCTCGGCTTGCCCGGCGAAACCAGCGCGACGATCGAGAAGACAATCGAGTTCGCCAAGCAGATCAATCCTCACACGATCCAGGTGTCGCTGGCCGCGCCTTATCCCGGCACCACGCTGTACAAACAGGCGGTCGAGAACGGCTGGCTGAAGGAAAACGACGCGGTCAATCTGGTCAACGAGAAAGGCGTGCAGCTGGCAGCGATCAGTTATCCGCATTTGTCGAAAGAAGAAATTTTCCACAGCATGGAAATCTTCTATCGGCGCTTCTATTTCCGCCCCGGCAAGATCTGGGAAATCGTCCGCGAGATGCTGGCGAGCTGGGACATGATGAAGCGGCGCCTGCGCGAAGGCGTGGAATTCTTCCGGTTCCTGCGCGCGCACGAAGCCTGATTTTTCATCGCGGCCCCGCAATTTTCTTTAAGACTATTGTCGATGCAATGAAGCCTCGCCGGCACGGCTTGATTATTACCGCCGACGATTTCGGCTTGCATCCCGCGATCAATGAAGCGGTCGAACTGGCGCACCGGCAAGGCGTGCTGACAGCGGCGAGCCTGATGGTTGGTGCGGCCGCCGCAGCCGATGCAGTTGAACGCGCGCAGCGTCTGCCGACATTGCGGGTCGGCCTGCATCTGGTGTTGGCCGATGGCGCGGCCAGTTTGAGTCGAGCGCAGATTCCGGATCTGGTCGACGAGCAAGGCGGCTTCGGCAACGCGATGGCGCGCGATGGCCTGCGCTTTTTTTTCCTGCCGAAAGTGCGCCGCCAGCTCGCGGCTGAAATCCGCGCGCAATTCGAGGCTTTTTCGGCCAGTGGTTTGAAGCTCGATCACGTCAATGCGCACAAGCATTTTCATCTGCACCCAACCGTACTGTCGCTGATCCTAAAAATCGGCAAGGACTATGGCCTGCGTGCGATACGTCTGCCGCGCGAACATCATTCGCCGCTGTGGCTGCGGCCTTGGTTAAACTTGATGCAGCGACGCTTGCACGCTGCGGGCATCGGCTATAACGATCACGTATTCGGCATTACCCAAAGCGGCCGCATGAATGAAGCGGCATTGCTGGAAACGATCGCGCTGATGCCGGCAGGCCTTACCGAAATTTATCTGCATCCGGCTACGTGCGCGGGTCGTGAGATCGCAGCCACGATGCACGGCTATCGCCATGATGAAGAACTGGCCGCTTTGCTATCGCTGCAGGTACGCAAGGCGCTCGATGACAAAGGCGTCGCGCGCGGCGGCTTCGCCGATTTTGGCTGAGTCCGTATGAAGTTCGTGGCCTATTTACTTGGCTTGACCGGTCTCGCAATCTCCATCGCCCTGGTGCTGAATCAAGGCTGGGCTGCGATCGCACAAGTGTTTACGCAAGGCGGATGGAGCCTGCTCTGGCTGGTACCGTTCCACGCACTGCCACTGCTGCTCGACACTTTCGGCTGGCGCGTTCTGTTGAGCTCAAGCGATCCATCGCAGCGCGCGCCGACGCTTTTTTTGTTCTGGGTGGCGACCGTGCGTGAAGCGGCGAGCCGCCTGCTGCCGCTGGCGAGCGTCGGCGGCGATCTGATCGGCATTCGTCTGGTGACGCTGCGCGGGCTCGACGGCGCCAGCGTCAGCGCCAGTGTGCTGATTGAAATCCTGCTGACGGTGCTGAATCAAACCCTGTTCAGTGCGCTTGGCGTTGCGGTGCTGATCTCGATGACACAGGCCACGCCGTTGACCCAGACGATGTTGATCGGCCTCGGACTGAGCCTGCCGATGGTGATCGGCCTGTTCGTTTTGCTGCGCTACGGCGCCGTGTTCGAGCGCATCGAACGGTTTGCAAAGCGCGCGCTGGCCAGCGCCAATGTCCTCGCCGCATTCGGCGGCAAAGGGCTCGACGCGGCGATCCAGAAACTGCTTCGGCGTCGCGCCGGGCTCTGCGCAGCCTTGAGCTGGCAACTGGCCTGCTATGTCATTGGCTCGTTTGAAACCTGGCTCGCGCTGCGCCTGCTCGGACATACAGTCACGCCTGCGGCGGCGATCGCCTTGGAGGCGATGGCGCAAGCGGTGCGGCATTTCATCTTCTTCGTCCCCGCCGGACTCGGCGTGCAGGAAGGCGGGCTGATCCTGATCGGTCAGCTGATCGGCATACCGGCAGATTTCGCACTGGCCCTGTCGCTGACCAAACGCGCACGCGAAGTCTTGTTCGGACTGCCGGCGCTACTCAGCTGGCAATGGATCGAAGGCGCGCGTTTACGGACGATGTGGTCACGCAGAACCGGCATCAAGAATTCATCTGACTTTAGTTGAGCCGCTTCATGAAAATGATGACCGCCGGCGCTGTAATGGGGGATCAAACGTCCGCACAGGCTGACGACTCAACGCGGCGGCCCCATCATTCCCGGCGGCAGCTTGCCGGCGAGGCTGCGCATCATCTTGGCCATGCCACCGCCCTGCATTTTTTTCATCATTTCGCGAGTCTGGTCGAACTGGCGCATCAGTTTGTTGACATCCTGCACTTCGAGGCCAGCGCCGAGGGCGATGCGGCGTTTACGCGAGGCCTTGATCAAATCCGGATAGCGCCGCTCCTGCCGCGTCATTGAATTGATGATCGCAATCGCGCGCTTGATTTCACGTTCCGGCTGCGCTTTCTGCACCTGCGCCTGCAGCTTGGCGCCGCCCGGCAGTTTTTCCAGCAGCGAATCGAGGCCGCCCATTTTCTGCATCTGCTGCATCTGCTCGCGGTAGTCGGCGAGGTCGAAACTTTTTTTCGACTTGAGCTTGTTGGCAAGCCTCAGCGCCTCGTCGGCGTCGACTTTCCGCGTGGTTTCCTCGATCAAGCCGAGCATGTCGCCCTGGCCGAGAATACGCGCGGCAATGCGATCGGGATGGAACACTTCGAGCGCTGCGGACTTCTCGCCGACGCCGATGAATTTCACCGGCTTGCCGGTAACGTGACGCACCGAAAGTGCCGCGCCGCCGCGTGCGTCGCCATCGGTTTTGGTGAGGATCACGCCGGTCAGCGGCAGCCTGTCAGCAAAGGCTTTCGCGGTATTCGCGGCATCCTGGCCGGTCATCGAATCAACCACGAACAGGGTTTCGATCGGGTTGAGCGCGGCATGCAGCGCTGCAATTTCCTGCATCATCGTTTCGTCGATCGCAGTGCGGCCCGCAGTATCGACGATCAGCACATCGGCATATTGCTTCTTCGCGTATTCGAGTGCGGACTTTGCAATGACCACCGGGTCTTGCCCGGCCTGGCTTTCGAACCATTCGACTTCGACATTTCTGGCGACGATCTTCAACTGCTCGATCGCGGCCGGACGATACACATCGCAGGACACGACGATCACTTTTTTCTTGTCGACTTCGCGCAGACGCAGCGCCAGCTTGCCGGTAGTAGTGGTCTTGCCGGAGCCTTGCAGGCCGCACATCAGCAGTACGGCGGGCGGCTGCGTGCGCAGGTTCAGGGCTTCGGATTTGCCGCCGAGCGTTGCGGTCAATTCCTGCTGCACGATGCGCAGCAGCGCCTGACCGGGCGTGAGGCTTTGGGTGACTTCCGCGCCGACCGCGCGTGCCTTCACCTGATCGACAAAATCGCGCACCACCGGCAGCGCGACATCCGCCTCCAGCAGTGCCATGCGCAATTCGCGTGCGGCGGTGTTGACCTGATCTTCGGTGAGACGTCCGGCGCCGCGCAAGGCGTCGAGCGTGCGCGTCAATCGGCTGCTTAAATTTTCGAACATCGGAATGTGTTGGGTTGGAACGTGTCGGCGTCAGGAATCAGGACTGCAAATCAGGATGCGATGATATCGCCGCGCTGCAGATGACGGTAATCCCAACCGGCCAGCGCAACTGCGCATTCCTGCCCGATCGCAAGCTCCACACCCGGTTTGTGATGTGTTAACAAAAGCTTCGGCCGATGCCGCAACTTGCTGAGTTCCTCGCCGAGCAAAGTGGGTGTGAAGTGCCGTGCCAGCTTGCCGAGTTCGGCTTCCTCATTCGGAAAGGCGACGTCGATCATCAACTGATCGAGCCGCGGCAGCGCGTTCAGCGCGCTCCACAAGCGATCGGAAGCGTAAGTATCGCCGCTGAATGCGAACACGCCATTGCCGGAATCGATCGCATAACCCACCGCCGGCACGGTATGCAGAACCTTGAATGCGCTGGCCTGCAAACCGCAAACCTCGATCGGCGATCCGGGTTTGAGTTCATGGAACACGATCAACGGATGCTCGACGTCGGGCAGTTCGCTGAAATCCGGCCAGATCACCCAGTTGAACAGATGATCGCGCAAGGCCTTGATCGTTTCGGCCGTGGCATGCACGCGTAGCGGGCGATCGATCAGGCCGAACAGATTATCAGCCAGAAACGCGAGGCCGCAGATGTGGTCCAGATGCGAGTGCGTGAGCAGCACGTCGGTGATGGCGCTCATTTGCGCGAGACTCAAGTCGCCGACGCCGGTGCCGGCATCGATCAGCAATTCGTCGTTGACAAGCAGGCTGGTGGTCCGCAAATCGGGACCTACACCGCCGCTGCAACCGAGCACTTTTATCCGCATTTATCCATGCGCTTTGAATTACGAAAGTTTAGCAGCAAAATCCGCGTCTTGATGTAAGCCGGTGCTAAGTTTGGGCGCGGGCCTCGTCCTTAACTTCGTCATTGGCCCGCATGTTAAAGTTGATGACAATGATTATCGAATACGTATGTTGCTGACGACTTTTCTGGTAGCCGCGCTGTATCTCGGAGCCACTTGGCAGGCCTTGCGGCTGCCCGCCGCCGAGGTCGCGCCGCAAAAGCTGTGGATCGTGCCAGCGGCCTTGATCCTGCACGGCGCCTTGCTGGGTTTGCAGACGGTACAAAACGGCGCGCTGCAGATCGGCGTTGGCGAAGCCGCATCGCTATTCACCGGCCAGACCGCTCTGATTCTCTGGCTGGTCTGCCTCACCTCGCCCCTGCAAAGCCTCGGTATCGGGGTTTATCCGCTCGCCGCAGCCTGCGTGATCTGGCCGGCGCTGAGTCCCAACGCCGGTTCGCCGGTCACTGACTGGACCGTTGCGCTGCACATCCTGTTTTCCCTGCTCAGCGCCGGCCTGTTGACGCTCGCCGCAATCCAGGCGCTGGCGATCACCGTGCTGGAAAACATCCTGCATCGGCCTGGCAATCTGGCGATGGCGCGACGCCTGCCGCCGTTGCAGACGATGGAGCGGTTCCTGTTCCAGCTGATCTTCATCGGCTTCTTCTTGCTCAGCCTGACGCTGCTCAGCGGCATGCTGCTGAACCACGAAGAACCGAGTCAGCCGCCGACGATGATCGTGATGTCGTTCCTCGCCTGGCTGATGTTCAGCGTGCTGATCTTCGGCCGCCTGCGTTACGGCTGGCGCGCACGCACCGCCACGCGCTGGATGCTGACCGGTTACGTCACGCTGGTAGTGGCCTACTTCGGCAGCAAAATAGTACTCGGCGCTTACTTGCCCTGACACAGCACCGCTTCAAAAAATCGCAAGCGCAGATTTCGCCGCGCTTGACATCGCCCGCCCGAACTCCGTAGTTATGGGGCACCCTATTTGAAATTCGAGTGGTCTTGGACGGAATCTCATTACCCGCGCTGTTCGGTCTGCTACTGCTGCTGATCGTTCTCGCCGCATTTTTTTCCGGCTCGGAAACCGGGCTGATGACGATGAACCGTTATCGGCTCAAGCATCGCGCCAAACAGGGCGAGCGCAGCGCAAAGATTGCACAAAGCCTGCTCGAACGGCCCGATCGATTGATCGGCCTGATCCTGCTCGGTAACGTGCTGGTGATCAATCTCGCCGCAGCGGTGGCCACCATCATCGGCTTGCGGCTCGGCGGCGATCGCGGTGTCGCCATCGCCACCTTCGTGCTGACGTTCGTCATGCTGATCTTCGGCGAAGCGACACCGAAAACATTGGCGGCGCTATACCCGGAGCGCGTCGGGCTGCCCGCGGCTTACATTTATGCCTTGCTCAAATGGCCAATGTTTCCGGTGGTCTACGTCGTCAATCTGATCGGCAATGGTCTGCTCAGAATCTGCGGCGTCACGCCGGAAGATGCGGCACAACATTCGCTGTCGTCAGAAGAATTGCGCTCGGTCGTCGCCGAAGCCGACGCCATGATTCCGCATCGCCACCAGCGCATGCTGCTGTCGATTCTCGATCTGGAACGCGCCACCGTCGAGGACATCATGGTGCCGCGCAACGAGATCATCGGCATCGATATTTCCGAACCCTGGCCGCAGGTGCTCGAAGCCATCATCGGCAGCAGTCACACGCGCCTGCCGGTATTCGATGGCTCGATCGACGATCTCAAAGGTGTGGTCCATCTGCGCAAACTGGTGCGGCTGGCGGCGCAGGACAATCTGAATCTGGAATCGCTGCTGACGCTGGTGCGCGATCCGTACTTCATTCCGGAAGGCACCACGCTGAACCAGCAGCTGCTGAATTTTCAGGATCAGAAACGCCGCATCGGTTTTCTGGTTGATGAATACGGCGACATTCAAGGCCTGGTGACACTCGAAGATATCCTCGAAGAAGTGGTCGGCGAATTCACTTCCGATCCGGCCACGCGCATCAAGAATGTCTATCTCGATGCTGACGGCAGCGCGCTGGTACACGGCTCGGTGACGCTGCGCACGCTGAATCGCAAGCTCGGCTGGAAATTGCCGACCGGCGGCCCGAAAACGCTCAACGGGCTGATCATGCAGCAGTTGCAGGAATTGCCGAAATCCGGCCGCCGCATCGACATTGGCCAGTACCGGATCGAGATCACCGAAATCCGCGCGAATTTCGTGAAAACCGCGCGAGTGCAGCCGCGTTCGATGCTCAGCTTCGCCAGCGACAACGGCAAATCGGCGCCGCAATCGGCCGGCTGAAGCCTTTTAAGCTGGAGCCCGGCTAAAACGCGCTAAAGCTGTTCCAGTGCCTGATCCAGCCGCGCGACCGCGATCACTTCGAGATCGAGTTTCAGCGCGCGGCGCGGACGATTGCCTTCCGGTACGATCGCGCGTTTGAAGCCATGCTTGGCCGCTTCGATCAAGCGTTCTTCGCCGCCCTGCACCGGCCGGATTTCGCCCGCCAAGCCGACTTCGCCAAACGCCACCAGATCGGCCGGTACCGGTCGGCTGCGAAAACTGGAAAGCGCCGCCAGCAGCAGCGGCAAATCCGCTGCGGTTTCCTGAATCCGCATACCGCCGACGATGTTGGCAAACACATCCTGATCCGCCAGCGCGATGCCGGCATGGCGATGCAGCACCGCCAGCAGCATCGCCAGGCGGCTGCCTTCCAGCCCGAGTGCAACACGCTTCGGTGCGCCCAGTCCCGCACGATCGACCAGCGCCTGCACTTCCACCAGCAGCGGACGGCTGCCTTGCCGCGTTACCGTAATCACGCTGCCCGGCACCGGCTGTTCGTGGCGCGACAAAAACAGCGCGGACGGATTGCTGACCTCGCGCAGGCCGATATCCGTCATCGCAAATACGCCCATTTCGTTGACCGCGCCGAAGCGATTTTTCACCGCCCGCACTACGCGATAACGGCTACCGGCATCCTGCTCGAAATACAGCACGGTATCGACCATGTGTTCGAGCACGCGGGGGCCGGCGATCGCACCTTCCTTGGTGACATGCCCGACCAGCACGATGGCGCAGCCGCTGCCCTTCGCGTAACGCACCAGTTGCGCCGCACATTCGCGCAACTGCGAAACGGAACCGGGCGCGGCGTCCAGCGTGGCCGTGTAGAGCGTCTGGATCGAATCCAGCACGACAAAGCCGGGCTTGGTGCTCGCCAGCGTATCGAGCACGGTTTCGAGCGCGGTTTCCGCCAGCACCGGTAAATCCATCCGCGGCAAGCCAAGCCGGCGCGCGCGCAGACTCACTTGCGCGAGCGATTCCTCGCCGGTGACATAGAGTGTTGCCAGACGGCCTTCGATCGACGCCAATGCCTGTAATAACAGGGTGGATTTGCCAATGCCGGGGTCGCCGCCGATCAGGATCACCGCGCCCGGCACGATGCCGCCGCCGAGTACGCGATCGAGTTCCGCCAGACCGGTCGGCACGCGCTGCACATCGTCGCCAGAGACCTGATCGAGCCGCTGCACTTCGCTACTCGCCGCCGCCAGCAAACTGCCGCTGCGATGACGCGGAAGCTTCGACGCCACCGTTTCCAGCAGCGTATTCCAGCCGCCGCACTCGCCGCACTGCCCGGCCCATTTCGGAAACTGCGCACCGCAGCTCTGGCAGACGTAAGCGGTTTTTCCTGGCATCTTGTTGGGCGCAACCGGCTTCGACATGACTTCGATCTGGATTCGATGAACGAGTTTGAATACGAACTTTCAGCATTGCAGCGGCGTCGCACGACCGCAAAGCGGATCGGCTTCATCCGCCGATTCAGACCCACCAGCATCCGCGCCGCGCAATATTTTGATGACCTACAGTAGCATTTGGAACCCGCACGATAGTCTTGCTCGATCAGGCTGTCGCAGATTCCATTTTGCATTCTTCAGTCATCGACCGATCATGGCGCTCACTCGCAAAATCAGCTCCGCACTCGTAAGCGATGTCGGCCGGCTGCGGAGCAATAATGAGGACGCAGTCGATCTCGACGAAGCGATCGGCTGGTTTTTCCTCGCCGATGGCATGGGCGGTTATCAGTCCGGGGAAGTTGCCAGCAAACTGGCCGCGGCAACCACGCTCGAAATCGTAAGCAAGAGATTGCCGGAACAATCCCCTGTGGAAAGCAGTTCGGCGGCCGGACACCGCGCCGAAACCCTGCTGCTGAAAGAAGCCCTACTCGCTGCGAATACCTGTATTTACGAGGCTTCACAGCAGAAAGCCGAATACGCCGGCATGGGAACAACCGCCGTGACCTGCCTGCTGCTCGACGATTGCCTGTGCCTCGCCTGGGTCGGCGATTCGCGCGCTTATCGATGGCGTGAAGGTCAATTGAAATTGCTCACGCGAGATCACTCCCTGCTTGAAGCATTGATCGCACGCGGTGTTTATTCACGCGAAGATGCCGCCAAGCGAGTGCAGAAAAATATCATCACCCGCGCGCTTGGCGTGGCCGCTTCGGTGGAGGTGGATGTACTGGAAACAGCGCTGCAAACCGGAGACATCCTGCTGCTCTGCTCCGACGGCTTGAACGATATGCTCGAAGACCGTGCGATCGGAGCCATCATCTGTGCGTCAGCGGCGTCGCTCGATCAAGCCTCGCAAAATCTGATCGATGCAGCGAATGCGAAAGGCGGCCGCGATAACGTGTCGGTGGTGATGCTGCGCATTGACTCCTGAGCGACAGTCTCTATTGCTGAAATAAGCTAAAAAGCCCGTTTTCGCTTTTCCAATCGCTATCGATACGATCGACTTCTACGTTGTTGATCCGAAAGTGATTCTGCTTCGCAGAGCAAATATTTACTTTCATTAAGTGTACCGGATAGTGCATTTAATGACGATTGATTCATATTTCATTTCCGATGAATCCGGAATACTTTCAAGAGATACGATTCCTTTTCAAGGCCTGATTTTACTGTCGTTTACAACGATTGGGGGTTTCTGGAAAAGGACCGGCTATTCATCGTTGGAATGGTTATTCAATCGGCAAGGTAATTGCATGAACCGATTCATAAGCGAGCGGTAGGGTTGCTCGCCAAAACCTTTCGTCCTTCCTTTTGACCGCCCCAGTCTCTTAGCAATCGGGCGTCGACTATATTTTGGGGATTTTAATTTTATGTGGGGAATTTCTGGCAGACGCTGCCTCAAAGCAGCGGCAGGCTGTGGGCTATTGGCCTTCAGCATCACTACTCTCAACAGTCAGGCGCTGGTTACCAGTTGGGATTCCACCAGCACCAAGGCATTTCCACTGGGCAGTTCGATCAGCCTCTCAGCGCTTGCGGCGAATTCGCCTGTACACGTTACGCTGGCGCTCAAACTGCAAAATCAAACTTTGCTGAACAGCTTTTTGACCAACCTGCGCACTCCGGGGAATCCGCAGTTTGGTCAGTACATGACTCCGGCACAATTTGCGGCCAATTTCTCGCCGACGGCACAACAGGTTCAGCCGGTCGTTGACTATTTGACGCAGAGTGGCTTCACCAATATCAAGGTCTCGTCGAACCGCGTGCTGATCAACGCGGATGCCACCGCAGCCATCGCCGAGAGTGCATTCAATACCCAGTTGTCGCAATTCCTGTTGAACGGCAAGACGGTTTATGCCCCGACCCAGGACTTGAAAGTACCGACCTCACTCAACGGCATCGTGCTGTCGGTGATGGGCCTGCAAACGGCTTATCGGAAGACGCTGCACTTGCAGCGGGCCGGCATCCAGTCGCTGACCCAGAGCGCTTCCGTTTCGACGGCATCGAAGGTCGTCTCGAAAGCGGCGGCTCGTCCGAATGCGGCAACGCCCGCGGTACCGCCAATTTCGGCCTACACGCCGCTGGCATTCCGCACGGCTTATGACGCCGGCACGACCTCGCAGGGATCGAATACCGTCATCGCCATTTCCACCGAAGGCGACGATCTTTCTACCGTCATCGCCGATCTTCGACAGGCCGAGCGCGACAACAACCTGCCGTTTGTGCCGGTCACCGTGGTGCAATCCGCACCACTGCCCAACCCGGTCGACACCAGCGGCGATGACGAATGGGATCTCGATAGCCAGTCATCCACCGGGATCGCCGGCAACGTCAAGCAGGTGATTTTCTATAACACCAGCGACCTCGGCGACAGCCTCATCAACGCCTACAACGATTTCACCACGCAGAATATCGCGCGCGTAGGCAACATGTCTTACGGCGGCTGCGAAATTCTCGACGACGCAACCGGTGCAACCGCTACCAACGATCAGGCTTTCATGCAGGCGGTTGCACAAGGCCAAACCTGGTTCGCCTCGGCGGGCGACGCAGGCGCGGCGTGCGGCGTTTTAATCAACCTTGGCGTTCCCGATGCCGGCGTGCCGGCACAGGTTGAAACACCGGCTTCATCGCCCTACGTGGTTGCGGTCGGCGGCACCTCGTTATTCACTGATGCGAACTACAACTACGCCGAGGAAATCACCTGGACCGGAACCGGCGGCGGCACCAGCCTGTATGAAACCGCACCAAGCTGGCAGAGCGGAATCGTTCCGCTCGGAACCGGAGGATTGCTGCGTGGTGTTCCGGATATCTCGATGGATGCTGGTTTCAACGTCGGCCCCGTATTGTTCTATTCGGCCGCAGATACGGTCGTCGGCGGCGAGCATGAAGAAGTCATCGGTACCAGCCTGGCATCGCCTTTAGCGGTGGGCGTCTGGTCGCGCTACGTCACTGATCGTTGCGACTCATTGGGTTTCGCCGCGCCAGTAATTTACGCACTCGATACCACTGGCGGACCGCTTTCTACTGCCGCCGGTTTCAACGATGTCATCGTCGGCAGCAATGGCGGCTTCGCTGCGACTCCGGGTTGGGATTACACCACTGGCTTCGGCAGCTTCGATATCAGCCTGGTCGATCAGGCGCTACCTGCGATTCCGAAAGGTTGCACAGCAGACAACGCTCCGTCGGCGATTTTAACGGCGTCAGTCAATAGCGGCGCAGCACCCTTGAGTGTCAGCTTTGACGGCAGCGGATCGAGCGATCCCGATGCGGGCGATTCGATCGCTTATTACGTGCTGGACTACGGCGATGGTTCGGCGCCGGTGTTCCAGACGACACCTGCATTTGGTCCGCATAGCTACGCCAATGCCGGCACTTACACGGCAAGCTTGCAGGTCCGCGATACGTTCGGTGGTTATAGCCCGGTGGGTACGCTAGCCACGCTGGCATCGACACAAACCATCACCGTTGGCGGCGTACCTCTGGCCTGCGGAACGCCGGGTGTTCTGGCGATCACCAGCCCACCGGGTGTTGCGGGTGTCGAAGGGGTTGATCCCGAAATGGGTAATGGCAGCGACGACCTGCTATCCGTCTACATCTCGGAACCTACTGCGGTGGCAGATCAGCTGGTGGTCACGATGAATGTCGCTAGCCTGAGCACCTTGCCGTCGCTGTTCCGCTGGGTCACCTACTTCGATATCCCGGAGGACCCGACCAACAACTATTACGTGTCGATGGACACCTCTACCGGTTCGCCGGCCTATACCTATGGCATGCATGGTGTGGTTCCGGTTGCTGGCCTTGCCGATTACACCGAGTTGGGCACGCTGGATGCGGCCAGCACTTATAACGCCGATGGCTCGATTACGCTGATCCTCGATAAATCGGCGATCGGTTTGAAGACCGGCGATGTACTTACCGATATTTCTTCCAGCATTCGTGTCTCGACGCCGGACGATCCGACCGGAACCTTGCCGCTCGGCGAAGGTTTGACCGTAGATAGCGGCGGCGATCCTTCGTCGTACACGATCATCGGCAATGATGTCTGCGCAGCAGATCTTGGACTGCCTCCGCCCACCAGCGGAACATCAACCGGGGGCACGTCTGGCGGCACCACGGGCGGAAGCTCGACCGGTGGCGCTTCAGGCGGTGCAGGTGGTGGAACGTCGACGGGCGGAACTTCTGGCGGCGGTACGTCTGGCGGCACCACGGGCGGAACCAGTGGCGGAGGAAACTCTACCGGCAGTGGTAGTACCGGAGGCACTAGCGGCGGCGACACAACAAGCACAGGCGGGACTTCCGGCGGCACCACCGGTGGCAGCAGCACTCACGGCTTCTTCGGCGGTGGTGCATTTGGTGAGGCACTGATCCCGTTGGCCATGCTCGCCGGCTTGCGCCGTCGTCGCAAACTGCGCGCGCGGTAAAAAAGCGCGCGCATTGATCGAAGTGGTGGCAGAGGTTTTCGGGTTCAATCGAATTCTTCTGCCAATCACTCCGATAGTTTGGTGGGAAACGCCGAGGTGACGAGCTTCGGCCATGCACAATAAAAGGCCGCCTCATGGGCGGCCTTTTTATGCAGAGTTGGATTTGTAAGGTATTCAGTCGGCTTGGAGTCTGAATGATTCGATCGCCAGAATTTTTTACGTGTCGATCAAGATCACGAATGCAGCAGATGCACCCGATTGGTCAAGCCACAGAACAATTCGTAGGCCAGCGTGCCAGCCCATTTCGCAACTTCTTCGACCGGCAGACCTTCGCCCCACAAGCGCACCGCGTCGTTGATCTGCGCTTGTGGCAATGCGCCGAGATCGATGCTGATCATGTCCATCGAAACCCGCCCGATCACCGGCACACGCACGCCATCCACCAGTACCGGCGCGCCGCTCGGCAGCATGCGGTGAATGCCGTCGGCATAACCAACCGCGACCACACCGATCCGCATCGGCTCAGTAGCGCGGAAGGTGGCGCCGTAGCCGACGCTTTCGCCGGCGGCTAGATCCTGAATCGCAATCAGCCGGCTTTCGACGCGCATCGCCGGACGCAGGCCCAGGTCGCTGCCGGTTTTATCCGGCAATGGGCTGGCGCCGTACAGCATCAGGCCAGGCCGCACCCAATCCACACGCGCCTGCGGCCAGGCCAGCAAGCCGGCCGAGTTTGCGATCGAACGCGGTCCGGCCAGGTTTTTCAGTGCCGTTTCAAACGCGCTGATCTGCACCGATGTCATCGGATTATCGGCTTCATCAGCACAGGCGAGATGCGTGATCCAGCCGTGAAACTGCCAGGCCGGATTCGCCTTCAGCATCTCGAAAAGAGCCGCTGCTGCACTTACCGGAAAACCCAGCCGATGCATTCCGCTATCGAGCTTGAACCACAGTTGCAGGGGCGTCTGCGGCGGCAATTGCTGCAACAACTGCAACTGCCAAGGCGCGTGAACAACGATCTGCAAATCTTGACTCACGGCCAGTCGCGCTTCGGCCAGCGACAGCACCCCTTCGAGCAAAGCGATCGGCGTGGCGATGGCGGCATCGCGCAAAACCAGTGCTTCTTCGAGGCAGGCCACCGCCAGCGCGTCGACGCCTGCCGCAGCCAGCGCGCGCGCCACCGGTACCGCGCCGTGGCCGTAGGCATCTGCCTTGATCGCGGCCATCACTTGCGACTGCGGCGCAATTTCCCGCACGCGCGCAAGGTTGTGACGGATCGCCGAGAGATCGACGGTCGCGGTGACGCGCGGCACGTAAGGCAGGCTCATGAAGCGGCGGCTGATGGAAAAGTGTGGCGAAACTGGCTCTGCTTATTTTAGAGCCAGTCGCGCAGAAAACCGCTAAAAAAAGCCCGCCGCCAGCGGTAAACTACGAGTAGCCGTATTCCGGCGCGAGGTTATCGAAGCGCGTGTACTTGCCGAGGAACGCCGTTTTGATCTTGCCGGTGGGGCCGCTGCGCTGCTTGGCGACGATGATTTCCGCAGTGCCAGGATTCAGCGATTCCTTGTTGTGGTAGTCCTCTCGATAGACGAACAGCACGACATCGGCGTCTTGTTCGATCGAGCCGGATTCGCGCAAATCCGACATGATCGGGCGCTTGTCCTGGCGGCTTTCCAGTGTGCGCGAAAGCTGCGACAGCGCCACGATCGGCACCTTCAATTCCTTCGCCAGCGCTTTCAGCGAGCGCGAAATTTCGGAAATTTCATTGGTGCGGTTTTCCCGATTGTTCGGCACCTGCATCAGCTGAATGTAATCGACCACGATCAGCGCCAGCGGTTTATCCGCGGGCTGCTTGGCCGCCATGCGGCGCGCGCGGCTGGCGAGTTCCTGCGGCGACAGCGAACCGGTTTCGTCGATGAACAAGGGCGCTTCGCGCAGCAGGCCGCTGGCAGAAACCAGCCGGCTCCAATCGTGATCTTCCAGACGGCCGCTGCGCAAGGCCTGCTGGTCGATCCTGCCGAACGACGACAGCACGCGAATCGCCAGCTGCTCGGCCGACATTTCCATGCTGAACACCGCTGTCGGCAGCCTGCGCTCGATCGCAACGTGCTCGGCAATGTTCATCGCAAAACTGGTTTTGCCGGTGCCCGGACGACCGCCGACAATGATCAGATCGCCTTCGTGCATGCCTTGCGTCATCTTGTCGAGATCGATGAAACCGGTCGGCGTGCCGGCGAAGCTATCCGGATTCTGGCGCAGGCGTTCGAGCCGGTCTTCCACCGCATCCATCAGCGCGGACATATCCTTGACCTGACTAGCCGCCTTGCTGCCGCGCGCCCGAATCGCAAACACCTGCTGCTCGGCCGCATCGATCAAGCTGCCGGGCGGACGTCCATCCGGCTGATAGCCGAGCCCGGCGATATCCTGCCCGGCCGCGATCAGGCTTCTAAGCACAGCGCGCTCGCGCACGATCTCCGCATAGGCGCGGACGTTGGCGGCACTCGGCGTATCCGCCGCCAAGGTGCCGAGATAACTGATGCCGCCGGCTTCTTCGAGCTTGTTCTGGTGACGCAGATGTTCGGACAAGGTAACGAAATCGCAAGGCCGCGCCGCATTCAGCAACTCGGCCATGCCGCGGAAAATCGTGCGGTGATCCTGCGTATAGAAATCGTCTTCGGCCAGCTGATCGGCCAGCTCGAACCAGGCGCGATTGTTCAGCATCAAGCCACCGAGCACCGACTGCTCGGCTTCGATGGAATGCGGCGGAACCTTCGGCTGCGGCCCCAGTTTTACCGGCGCGCCAAGAACGGGTTGAAGTTGATGAGTGGCCATGGCTTTAGCTTAACTGGACAGCACTGCGGGAGCGCCGGAATGAATGCTGGCACAAGCTGTGGAAATATTGGCCAGCAAACTGTGTATAAATCCGCAAACGCCGGCATAGCTCAAGGCTTCGAGTCGTTTCGAGCTTCAAAACGAAAACGGCCCACACAGGGTGGGCCGCTTCGCTTCAGACGAACTCAAAAAACGCTCAGGATTTTTCTTCCTCGACCACGACCGTAATCGACGCTTCGATTTCGGTATGGAAGCGTGCGACGACCGTGAAAGTGCCGACGGTGCGGATCGCGCCTTCCGGCATGTCGATTTCGCTTTTCTTGACGTCGTGGCCCTGCGCTTCGGCCGCACGGGCGATTTCCGCCGGGCCGACCGAACCGTAAAGCTTGCCTTCTTCAGCCGCGAGCGCCTTGACCTTGATGACGACGCCAGCCAGCTTCGCCGCGCGCGCCTTCGCACCGGCCACCGACTCCTGCGCTTTCTTCAACAGCTCGGCTTTGCGCGCTTCAAAAACCTTCTTGTTGGCTTCGGTGGCCGTCAAGGCCTTGCCGGTGGGCAGCAGGAAATTGCGGCCGTAGCCGGATTTCACCTTGACCACATCGCCGAGATCGCCGAGATTCTTGACACGTTCGAGCAGAATCATTTCCATGTTTCAGCTCCTTATTCGTGACGGTCGGTGTACGGCAGCAAGGCCAGGAAACGTGCGTTCTTGATCGCGGTCGTCAGCTGCCGCTGATAGCGCGACTTGGTGCCGGTGATGCGGCTAGGCACGATCTTGGCATTCTCGGAAATGTATTGCTTGAGCGTGGCCAGATCCTTGTAATCGATCTGGACGGTGCCTTCGGCGGTGAACTTGCACGACTTCTTCTTGCGGAAAAAACGGGCCATGACTTATGCCTCCTCGGTGGCTTCGGCGGGAGCAGCGTCGGCATCCGCGTCGACGCCATCACCATCCGCATCGTCGGAACCTCGTGCCTTGAATTCCGGCTTCTTGTCTTCTTCCGGATTCTTGAACAGGAATGACTGCTCGGTCACCGCAGCATCCTGACGGATCACCAGCTTGCGGATCACCGCGTCGTTGAAGCGGAACGCGCTTTCCAGTTCCTTCAGCACTGCATCGCTGCACTCGACATTGAGCAGCACATAATGCGCCTTGTGCAGTTTGACCACTGGATAAGCCAGCTGGCGGCGGCCCCAATCTTCCATGCGATGGACTTTGCCGCCGTCCGACTCGACCATGGATTTATACCGCTCGATCATGGCAGGAACCTGATCGCTCTGGTCCGGGTGAACCATGACCACAATTTCATAATGACGCATGCAAACTCCTTCTGGATGTGGATCGTTTGAGCGATCCGGTCAGTCCCCCGCGGCGTCTTCAAAGGCGAGAAATGCAGTGGGACAAGAAATCCGGCGTGAACAGCGCACCGGAGGGGCGCGAAGTTTAAGCAGTTGCCGGGATTACAGCAAGCGCCGCAGAAAATCCCGGGTCGTCTTCTCAACACCTTGCGCGGCTTGGTGCGAGGCTTTCAATCGCTGGCAACTCTAGCGGCAAGCAGGCACAGCGCACGTTTGATCTGATCGATCTTGTCGTCGCTCAAGTTGCAGGATTTTCTGGCGTCATTCGCTCAACCGGCGCCGCGCTGGCGAAAGGCTTCGTATAAACACACCGCAGCGGCGACCGAAACATTCAGGCTCTCGATACTGCCGAGCATGGGAATCCGGACCAGCCGATCGCAGGTTTCGCGCGTCAGCCGGCGCAGGCCTTCGCCCTCGCCGCCCAGCACCAGCACCAATGGGCCGGTGAGATCGACAGCGTACAGCGATTCGTCGCCCTCGCCGGCCAGGCCGACCGTCCAGTAGCCGAGTTCCTTCAAGCGCTCCAGCGTGCGCGTGAGATTGGTCACGCCGACCACCGGCACGCGCTCGGCAGACCCCGCCGCTACCTTGCGCACCACCGGCGTCAAGCCGACCGAGCGATCCTTCGGAATGATGATGGCGCTGATGCCGACCGCTTCCGCAGTCCGCAAACAAGCGCCGAGATTATGCGGATCCTGCACGCCATCGAGCGCGAGAATCATGCGATCGGCGGTTGCCGGAACGTACAGCACTTCTTCGCCGATCACCGCGGCCGCTTCGATCTCGGCCAGCACGCCCTGATGCCGCAAACCGGGCGCGCGCAAATCCAGCGTGTCGCGCGAAACCTTGCGCACAGTGACGCCCGCCTTGGCGGCGGCGGCTAGTAGGCGCTGCGCACGATCGTCCTTGCGCGCGTCCGCCAGCAGCACTTCGCGTGGCTTGATCGCACCTTCTTCGAGTGCGGCAATGACGGCGTGGAATCCACCGATATAAGTTTCTGCGGACATGTATGAACCTTGAAATTGGCCTTGCTGAAATTGGCTTTATTGCCGCTGGCAACCAGCATCGAGCGTGGTAGAACCAAACCGTGTAGGCGGTGCTTGCGAATCAGAATCCCCAGCAAAATATCCGGACTACTCGCCGGATAAATTACTGGATCGGCAAGCGGATTAGTAATCAGCCGGCGGCACCCAGGCCAGTGCTTCGCGCCCGGCAACAATCGCTGCCACAACCAGCGTGAAGCCATCGACTGCGCGGGTGCTCGAATGCTGCGCGAATTGCGATTGCGAAATGTCCACGACTTGCGCACGAATGCGCGGCGCGGGCGCGCCTTCGGCAATCAGGAACGCGGCGATCGCGGCGACGCGACGCTCGGCGAGTTGGTCCGGATCGGCCGCTATTTGCCGGCCGACAATCTGCAGCACGCTGGCGCCATCTGCGCGCAGCCATCTTGCAACCCGGCTCAAGCCGACCAGCGCCTGCGCTTGCAGCTGCGCACTCGCGTTCGCAAATAAAGCCGCGCTGCGCCAGTCGAGCCAGAGATTGTCATCCCGCAACTCGGCAGCGGCGAGGTCGCCGCGTGCAAGCTCCGCCGTCAACAATCGACTCAATGATTGACGTCGGCTGAACATCGACGCATGCAGCTTGCCCGCCGGAATCGCGGTGTACGCAGCCGCTGGCGGCAATTCTGCGCTAGCGGCCGATTCGAGCGCGTCCAGCGACACAGCGCTGGCCCTATCCGGAGACGGCTCCGCCTGTTCCGATATTGCCGCGCATGCCGCCAGTAGAATCGCCAGCGGACCGACAACTGCCGCGCTTATCGGCCGATTCATTTGCAACATCAACGGCGCCGGCCTCGGCGTACCTGACCCGGCTTGCCCGCTGCGTTTTTCGAGTCGCCGCCCGATTTTTTCGCTGGCGAATGTGATCGGCCTTTGGCGCTTTTTTCGCTTTGAGATGGGCTGTTTTTTTTGCCCGGCTTCGGACTGCTGGCGACCGCCTCCAGATCGATCTTGCGCTCGTCAAGACTGACGCGCATCACCTTCACCCGCAGCTTTTCGCCGAGCGCATAAACCTTCTTGCTGCGGCTGCCGACGAGGCGCTGATGCTTGGCGTCGAACTCGTAGAAATCACCGACCAGATTGGAGACGTGGATCAAGCCGTCGATGAACAGTTCTTCGAGTTCGACGAACAGACCGAACGGTGCAACGCTGGTCACCACGCCGTCGAATTCCTCGCCGACGCGATGGCTCATGAACTCGCATTTGAGCCAGGTGGAAACATCGCGCGTGGCATCGTCGGCGCGGCGTTCGGCGGTGGAGCATTGCGCGCCGAGCAGCTCCATCTGCGGCAGCGTATATTCGAAATCCTTCGGCTTGCCGCGCCTTAAGACCTGCTTGATCGCGCGATGCAACAGCAAATCCGGATAGCGCCGGATCGGCGACGTGAAATGCGCGTAATGCGTCAGCGCCAGCCCGAAATGACCGACATTATCCGGGTTGTATTTGGCCTGCATCAGCGAACGCAGCATGACGTTCTGCACGATGCCGGCATCTTCGCGGCCTTTCAATTGCGACAGCGCAGCCGAGTAATCCTTCGCGCTCGGCACCGCGCCGCCGGGCAGGCGCAAGGCGCGTCCGGCGAGGAATTCGCGCAGCACCACAACTTTCTCCGCATCCGGCGATTCGTGGATGCGATACAGCGCCGGCATCTTGTGTTTGTCGACCAGTTTGGCGGCTTCGACATTCGCCGCGATCATGCATTCTTCGATCAGCCGATGCGCGAGATTGCGCTTCACCGGCACGATCTTTTCAATCTTGCGATCGGCGCCGAAAACGATCCTGGTTTCGGTGCCTTCAAAATCGATCGCGCCACGTTTTTCGCGCGCCGCGAACAGTGCTTCGAACACTGCCTTCAGATTTTGCAACGCCGGTACCAGGCTCGCCCGCGACTGCGCTTTTTTGCCGTTCGGATCAGCGAGGATTTCGGCAACGTCGTCATAAATCAGCCGCGCCTGCGAGCGCATTACCGCCTCGTAAAATTTCGCCTTGCCGACTTCGCCTTCCGGCGTCACCCGCATCTCGCAGACCATGCACAAGCGGTCCACTTCGGGATTCAGCGAACACAGGCCGTTCGATAAAGCCTCCGGTAACATGGGAATCACGTTTTCGGGAAAATACACCGAGGTGCCACGCTTG
Source organism: Rhodospirillales bacterium (assembly GCA_903970615.1). Classification (GTDB taxonomy): domain Bacteria; phylum Pseudomonadota; class Gammaproteobacteria; order Nevskiales; family Nevskiaceae; genus Nevskia. Next base: position 5,797 of record CAJCJH010000002.1, on the reverse strand, counting down.
GTGGCTTCCGCATCGAGCTGGGTGCCGGGGATTACGTACGCGGAAACATCCGCGATGGCGACCCACAATTTCCAGCCGCCGCCGCGCCAGCCGCGCACCGGCTCGGCATACACCGCGTCGTCGAAATCGCGCGCATCGGCGCCGTCGATCGTCATCAAACCCAGCTTGCGCAGGTCAACACGGCCTTCGCACTGCCTGGCGGTGACGGTCGGGCCATACGCGGCGGCTTCGGCTTCCACGCCTTCGGGCCATTCGTACGGCAGATTGTGCGTGCGGATCGCGGCCTGGATTTCCATGCCGGGTGCGAGGTGTTCGCCGAGCACTTCGATCACGCGGCCGACCGGCAAATTGCCGCGCGCGTTGCTCCGATCATTGCCCCGATCGTGGGCGGACTCGTTCATCGGCGAGGTCAATTCCACCAGCACCATCTGGCCGGCCTGCGCGCCGTTCCGGTCCGCATTCGGCACGATCACTTCCGGCAGCTTCGGCGAACTCGGGATCACCGTGAACAAGCCGCTGCGCGCCGCATTCGCCTGAAAACGGCCGACCCATTGCCGCACACCGCGCTCCAGCACTTCGACCAGCGCGCCTTCGCGCCGGCCTTTTTCGTCCTCACTGGTGACGCGCACGCGCGCACGATCGCCGTCGATCAAACCGCGCATCTGATGCGGCGGCAGGAAGACGTCGGCACCGCCGCCATCTACCGCCAGAAAACCATAGCCGTCCCGATGCGCGCTGACCTTGCCGTCGACCGTTGTCATCGTCGGCAATGCGCGCGGCGATCGCACGGCATTCTGCGTAGGCGCCGGTGCGTGATCCAGCGGTGACGAAAACGATTTGGATGCCAGGTTTTGCTGGCGTTCGCGCGGCCGCGGCGCGCGCTCGTCCGGCGTCGTATCGGCGGCATCTTCCGGCACGATATAAGCGCCATAACGATCCATCGCCAGCTGACCGTCGCGCGTCATCGCCACCAACCGCTTGGCCAGGGCTTCCTGTTCGTTGAGTTTTTTCAGCTCGAATGCGGCGATCAATTCATCCAGCGTTGGCGGCGACGAGGCATCCGCGACCGTCTGCTGGATATGCGTGCGGCTCGGCAGCGGATGCGCATAGCGGCTCGCCTCGCGCGCCGCTTCCGGGTCTTGTGCGCGCCAGCCGGCATCGCGTCCATCGGCCGGATTTTCGGCCGGTTTGTCGTCATAACTTTCTCGACGGCGAGTTTTATTTCTTTTCATTGACAAAGCCTATATGCGCGCTTAGTCTGCGCGTCCGCTGCCGAGATGGCGGAATTGGTAGACGCACTAGTTTCAGGTACTAGCGGGTAAAACCGTGGAGGTTCGAGTCCTCTTCTCGGCACCATTAGACAATCCAGATGCTTTCGGGTAAATCCAAAAACCCCGCTATTCAGCGGGGTTTTTTGTTGCTGATGGTCCATGCACTTCCTGATAATTCCATTGAAATCCAGCCTGCTTAAGAGGTAAGGTTCCGGCAACCCGACCGATGCGAGTTGTTGTTGCGCGGAAGAGATTATGACGCTCACCGACGCGACTTACTTACCCGAATTGCCAAACCCGAAGCGAAAACCTGCAAGTTGCTGCAAGAAGATGGCCTACTCGTCTCGGTGAACCCCAATCGCTTAAAGTGGTGGCGTCTCTATTAAGCCTTTCAAGGCCCGGAGAAAAATGCTGCCTCCAAAGCACTTGCCCAGCACTGAGTTTGACGTTGGCTCGTGAGCGCGGGAATCATGTCGCAAGCTTTTATACGGCGCGCAGGTTTCAAGCATACACCGGAAAGCCGATAAAGCGCGAAGACTATTGGAAAGCACGAATAGCGGAAATGATCACGCGCCAAGATTTGCACTTGAATCCGGCTCCTTGTCGGCAAACACTTACGACAAACACAGATGGCTTGACCCGAAGTCGGCTTGGAGAATCTTGACTGCTACGGATTTCGCCGATCCAATTCGTCGGTCAATACAATCCGGAGATCGATATCGTTTACTTGACGACGATCGTACCCGCCATCCGCATGCCATGCAGCCAGCAGTGATAAGGATATTCACCGGGCGTTGTGAAGGCGCGTGAGTAGCTAGCGTTGGGGATGATGCGAGGGCTCTTCTGATCCGCGAACTGGACGGTGTGATCGGATTCGTCCCAGTTTTTCCAGGTCACCGTAGTACCTGGCGCCACCGTTAATGTCGCCGGCACGTAGATCATCCAGCCGATCGACACGCCGTTCGGCGGCGGTGCGGGCGGAGGTGTAGTGTCGAGCGCCATCGCGATAGTGGAAACCAGAACGCTGGCGCCGATAAACCATTTACGAATCGATTGGCTGTGCATCACGGATATCAAGGCCTCGCTGAACGAATATGAAATAAAGATGGTTGCGCTGATCGGCGGCAGTCATCTTGTTCGAGATAATGCCCATCGATAAAGCTGCGCGGGTAGCAAGATGATAGCCTGCCCACGCAGCTAATTTCGATGCAACTCGAAATACTGCTAAGAAACTGCCTTATTTGAGCAACAGCACCTTATCGACAACATGGATCACGCCATTCGACTGATACACGTCGGCGATCGTGACTTTCGCAACGCCACCAGTTTCATCGGTCACGTCAATTTCATTGCCGACCTGAGTCACCCGCAGCGTCGCACCTTCAACGGTTTTCAGCCGAGCCGTGCCATTGCCGGCCTTGATCAAGCTCATCAGCATCTTTGAATCATCCTTGCCTGCGACCACATGGTAGGTGAGGATGCTGGTCAGTTTGGCCTTGTTTTCCGGCTTCAGCAACGTATCCACTGTGCCCGCAGGCAGTGCGGCGAAGGCTTCATTGGTAGGCGCAAAAACTGTGAACGGACCTTTGCCCTTGAGAGTGGCAACCAGGCCCGCCGCCTTGACTGCGGCAACCAGCGTAGTGTGATCTTTTGAATTGACTGCGTTATCGATAATGTCTTTGGTGGGATACATCGCGGCGCCACCGACCATCGGGTCGTCGGCCATCGCAAATGGAGAGATGAAGCCAATGGCAACGATCGATGAGAGAAGTAATTTGTTCAAGCTCGCTCCGGGAATCCAGGTTATGAATAGATCAGAAAATAGTGCGCAGGATGCGCACTGGCCAGTTTTACGCAGATTCAGGGAAAGCAGACGCAAGCTTTAAGCGATGGCCAATACCGACTGAAGATAGAGCGGAACTGTTGAAGAGAGCCAGCATCCAGCTTCACAACTTCAACGTAACCGTTAATTAATGCCAATAATGAATATATTGTTACCGGATATTCAACATTTAGTTCGACGTCCAGAATATCCTTACTCTTTATGAGACGATCGCGCTCGAGTTTTTTGTCATTGCGCGTCATCGAAGCGCCGACTGCAATCTCCTGTTGGAGTTACCGCAGAACAAGATTGTTGCCTTCGTATGGAGCGGCTCACGATTTTTAGCCTTCAGTGAAATATCCATTCCTGGATTTATTCATAGCCAATGAGATCATCGAGTGAACATCAAAAAAATTCCGGCTATCGTTTTCGCACTCGCAAGCTTATCTGCGCATGCCGATCCACTCAGATTTTACGGCTATGCCTACGATCTCAAAAGTGGTGACTATCTTTATACCGAGGTCTATAACGAGGAGTTGAAAGAAGGATTTCTACAACGCTGCACAATGAAATACTTCGCCGCCGATGGTCGTCCCCTCGGCGAAAAGAAAGTTGCATTCGATGCTGATCCCTACCTGCCGGTCTACCAGCTCGATCTACCGTCTGCGAATTATTCGGAAGGCATTACCCAGGTCCACGCCGATGCAATCGAGATGTTCAAGCAGAGCGGCGCAAAAGCCAGGCAGACGGCCACTGTAACCAGAACGCCAGACATGGCCGCCGATGCTGGATTCACCAACTTCATGGTCGCCCACCTGCCAGAACTCGCGGCAGGGAAAACCGTGAACTTCAAGCTCGGAGTGGCCGGCCTGCTCGATGCTTATAGCTTCCGCGCGCGGCGTGTTGGCACCACTGAATTTGAAGGCCAGACTGCGGTGAATCTGTCCATCGAACCGGACTCGCTGCTGCGCTACCTCGTCGATCCCCTGCTGCTCACTTACGATATTCCCGGCAAGCGACTGCTGGAGTACCGGGGCGTTTCCGATGTGATCAATCCAGCCACCGGAAAAGCTTACACCGTGCGCGTCGCGTTCTATACCAAGGCGCCTGCGGATGCGCCCAAAAATCTGCCGCCGCCTCAGTAGCCGACACCGGTGTGTTGCAGAACATTAGCGAATGCGCTCTGCCCGTTCTGTCTCGGCGGCCCCCGCAATAAGGCGATGCAATCGCTCGCTGGTCGAGTTATCGCTACCGGTTATCGGTAAAAGCGGGTCTTTGCCATGAGTCAACCCGGTTTTGGAACAGCGATTGCAACATCAATTGCCTCCTCCAGAAGGATTTATTTCCTTCCTTGTGCCCCGTTATCGCGGGGCATTTTTATGGTCAGCCGAGTGAAATCCTCATTCGAGGTGATCTCCAGCTTTAATGCTGATGCTGCGATTACGGAAGCCTCTTCAGCATCGAGCAGCGGATCGGATCGTTACGGCATACATCAAAGCCGATCTGCGTTACCCTACTGTAGTTTCTTTTACCGGCCTTCTCATCGAAGGGCTTGAACGATAAGCACTCACAGGGCAATTCTCTGGCGAGCCGCCCGTCGATCACATCGAGGAATCACACATGAAACGCTTACTCTGGGGATGTCTGCTGCTGAGTCTGATCGCGCTGCCCGCATTAGCAGCACTCAAGGAAGGTGATGTCGCGCCGGATTTCAATGCCGAGGCATCGCTTGCCGGCAAGGCGTTTGCCTTTTCGCTGAAGGATAGTTTGAAGAAAGGTCCGGTCGTGGTTTATTTCTATCCGTCCGCATTTACCGGCGGCTGCAATCTTCAGGCGCATACGTTTTCGGTCAACAGCGATAAATTCGCGGCGGCGGGCGCAAGCATTATTGGCGTGTCGCTCGACAGCATCTCCCGGCTCAACGACTTCTCTGCTGATCCGCAATATTGCGCAGGCAAGTTTGCGGTGGTGTCCGATGCAGATGGAAAAATCGCCAAGTCGTTCGACCTGACGGTGCGCGACGCAGTGGCTTCGGCGAAGGACTCGCGCGGAGTCGATATCGGTCACGGCTTTGCCGAGCGCACGACCTTTATCATTACTCCGGACGGCAAGATTTCAGCGAGTATCGGCGGCCTTTCGCCGACGGAGAATGTGGAGAAATCGCTGGAAGCGGTGCAGCAACTTTCTGCCGCACAACGCTCGCCTAAGGCTGGCATCTGAAAATAGCTTCGATCTATTTGAAGCCATGTTGGTTTGCGGCCATCGAGACCGACCGCTTAACTACGGCAGTCGGCGACGAGAAAAAATGAAGTCTCGCCTCGCATCATTCGCTTGAAACACACTCGGGCGACAAGCATGGAGATCGGGCTGTAAACCTTCGCGCACAGAAAACAAAAAAATGCCCGATGGATCGGGAGAAATCCATCGGGCAAGATGTTCCGACTTGGGGGATGTCGGACAGGTCCGCCACAAGGGGAGTGGTGGCGGAGGAACGGGAAGGGATGGCCCGTTCAGGTGATAAGAGTGCGTAACAACCCGGAAAATTCCCGGGCGTTACGCTTCGTCACAAAGCGCTTATTGATCGCTCATGCCGCTACCGCCCGGCGCACCGCTGCCGGGGCCGCCATCGTTGCCGAAATTGCCATTGTCGCCATAGGCGCCGGGGCTGTGATAGCGGCTCGTATCGGGTGCGGCGAGACTTCAT
>CAJCJH010000001.1 GCA_903970615.1 Rhodospirillales bacterium | reverse complement strand
GGCGGCCGACGAATTCCGGGATCAAGCCGTAACGAATCAAATCTTCCGGCTCGACGATCGACAGCATCTGGCCGATGTGCCGCGAATCCTTCTGCGATTTCACGTCCGCCGAAAAACCAATACCGGTCTTCTCGGTGCGCTGCTGCACCACGCGCTCCAGACCCGAAAATGCACCGCCGCAGATGAACAGGATGCCGGCCGTGTTGACCTGCAAAAATTCCTGCTGCGGATGCTTGCGGCCACCCTGCGGCGGCACGCTGGCAATCGTGCCCTCGATCAGTTTCAGCAAAGCCTGCTGCACGCCTTCGCCAGAGACATCGCGCGTGATACTGGGGTTTTCGCTCTTGCGCGAAATCTTGTCGATTTCGTCGATGTAGACGATGCCGCGCTGCGCTTTTTCGACATCGTAGTCGCACTTTTGCAGCAAGCGCTGGATGATGTTTTCGACATCTTCGCCGACGTAACCCGCTTCGGTGAGCGTGGTCGCATCCGCAATCGCGAACGGCACATCGAGCAGCCGCGCCAGCGTTTCCGCCAGCAGCGTTTTGCCCGAACCGGTCGGGCCGATCAGCAGGATGTTCGACTTCGACAGCTCGATGCCGTCGGCCGAACCCTTCTGGCTCAAGCGCTTGTAATGGTTGTAAACCGCGACCGCCAGCACTTTCTTGGCTTGGTCTTGGCCGATGACGTACTCATCCAGCACCGCGCGGATTTCGAGCGGCTTCGGCAAGCCCTTGACCTGCGGCTTGGCGTGAACTTCCTCGCGGATGATGTCGTTGCACAGATCAACGCATTCATCGCAGATATAAACGGAAGGCCCGGCGATCAGCTTGCGCACTTCGTGCTCGCTCTTGCCGCAGAACGAGCAGTACAGCACTCGCCCGCTCTGGGTACCATTCCTTACGTTGTCTGGCATTTCATCCTCAAAAAATCGGCTTGTTACACTGACGTTATATCACCGCGTAAGGCTGCCGCAAAATCCGGTTGGTTCCGCGGCGATTCCCCCAAGGCTTCACCCGCTGCCGCAGGCCGGCAAGAAGGCGACTCCGCGACGGCATTCGGAGCGGCTTTCAGGTGGATTTCGGGGCCGGCACCGCGGCGCGGCGTTCCAGAATATCGTCGATGATCCCGTAATCCTTGGCCGACTGCGCGCTCAGGAAGAAATCGCGTTCGACATCGCGCGAAATCTTTTCCACCGACTGGCCGGTCCATTCCGACAGCATCTTGTTGAGCCGTTCGCGCAGATACAGAATTTCCTTGGCCTGAATTTCGATATCGCTAGCCATGCCCTGCGAACCGCCCGAAGGTTGATGGATCATCACGCGCGAATTCGGCAGCGCAAAACGCTTGCCCTTGGTGCCCGCCGCCAGCAGATGCGCGCCCATGCTTGCAGCCTGGCCGATGCACAGCGTGCTGATGTCCGGCTTGATGAAGTGCATGGTGTCGATGATCGACAAACCGGCCGTCACCACGCCGCCGGGCGAATTGATGTAGATGCTGATGTCCTTGTCCGGATTTTCGGCTTCCAGAAACAGCAGCTGCGCCACCACCAGATTCGCCATGTGGTCTTCGACCGGGCCGACGATGAAGATCACGCGCTCCTTCAGCAGGCGTGAATAAATATCGAAAGCACGCTCGCCGCGCGCGGTTTGTTCGACCACCATGGGAACCAGCTGAGCCACGGAATTGCTCATCTGGGCGCGGGTCATCGCATCATTCATCGGGAATCCTTGCGTAATTAGGGTTACTGAATGCAGGCGAACGCAGTTCGCGTGAGAGCATTGAGAATCAAGCTGCGGGCTGAGTCTGCGATTTCAACAAGTCTTCCAACGACATTTTCAGATCGCTGCTTTTGGCCTCAGCCAGCAAGGTTTCGACCACCTGATCTTCCACCACGATCGCGCGCAGGCCGTCCAGCATTTGCGGCTGCGAGCGGTAATACATTTTCACCTGCTCGGGCTCGTCGTAATCGGCGGCAATGCCATCGAGCGTGGCTTCCAGCTTGGCCTGATCGAGCTTGATGTTCTTCGCCTTGATGGTCTGTGCCATCAACAGACCGAGTGCCACGCGCCGCTGCGCATTCGCCTCGAACAGCACATCCGGCAGCATCTGCGCGGCCTGTTCCGGTTTCAGTTTGGTCTTGGCCTGATTCAGGCCCATGCGATTGGCGGCTTCTTCGCGGAGACGAACCACTTCCTGATCGACCTGGCTCTTCGGCACTTCGATCGGGTGCAGCTTCAGCAATTGATCCAGCACTTCCCGTTTCAGGCGCGCGCGCGTGGCTTTCTCGCGCTCGCTTTCCAGCGCGCTACGGCATTTCGCGCGCAGACCTTCGACGCCGGCACCGTCTTCTACACCATGACCTTTGAGGAATTCATCATCGATTTCGGGCAAACGCGCTTCGCGCACTTCTTCGACTCTCACATCGAACTGCGCAATCTTGCCCTTCAGCTGCTCGGCGCGATAGTCGGCGGGAAAATTCACATCCGTGGTGAATTCATCGCCAGCCGAATGGCCGACCAGCGCATTTTCGAGGTCCGGCAAAAACTGTCCGGTGCCGACTTCGATCTCGACCTTCTTGCCTTCGCCGCCCTGAAATGGCGCGCCATCGAGCTTGCCGTTGAAATCCACCACGACGATATCGCCCGCCTGGGCCGCGCGTTCCACCTTCTCGACATTGCGCCGCGCCTTGCGCAGGTTATCGACCAGGCGATCGATATCCGGCTCGGTGATCTCCACAACTGGCCGCACCACTTCGAGTTGATCGAGCTTGTCCAGCACGATTTCCGGCAGCACATCGAAGCTGGCAACGTACACCAGCGGCTCGCCGGCTTTTTCGCCAGTCACCTCGAAATTCGGCGCCGCCGCCGGCTGCAATTGCGCCTGCGTCACCGCTTGCGGCCAGGTTTCGCGCACCAACTCGCCGATCAACTCCATCCGCGCGCTGTCGCCATATTGCTTTTCAACCACTTTCATCGGCACTTTGCCGGGCCGGAAACCGGGAACTTTGACGCGGCCGGCAATGCGCTTCAGGCGTTCGCCCAGTTCGCGTTCGACTCGCTCAGCAGGAATGGTGACTTGCAGGCGGCGCGCGAGGCCGCCGGTCGATTCAACGTGGACTTCCATCTGGGCAATTGCTCTGTGGGTGCGGTTGTAATGGGGTGGATTCGGGCTGCGGGCCGCGGCGAACATGGTGCGAAAGGCGAGACTCGAACTCGCACGCCTTGCGGCGCTGGGACCTAAACCCAGTGCGTCTACCAATTCCGCCACTTTCGCATCGGACGCGCACGGCCGAGGCGGAAAATTATATCAGTTCGATATCGCGGTCCGAACAGCCGGCACCGCGCCGCGTTTACGCCGCCTAGTCGCCGTAAGCCGCACCGGATCGACCGGCCGTCATCGTGCGGAGGTTGAAATCGCATCAGGAAACTACGCTAAGCGGATGATGCAAGCCACGAATCCGCAGCGATTAGCGTTAAGATTTCCCGGTGTGCGCTCCCGAACAGATCACCCGCCCCACTCTGTGAAAATTTCGCAGGTGACTGCGCCGGTGCGCCGCGGTTTGTCCTGGTATCAGGGCTTGCAGTTCAAACTGGGTTTGCTGTTCATCATTCTGCTGGCGGTGCTGGGCACGGTAGCTTTTTTCGCCGGCTTCAAAGTGGTCGGCAATGGTCTGCAAGCCGGCAATTTCCGTTATGAAGAATCGGTCAGCCATCGCTTGGCGGCGCAGGTGCAATTGCCGGTCACCGCGGCGGAATCACTCGCCGTTGCGCTGACGGTGGAGATGCAGAATCGGCCATCGCGCGCAGTGCTGCGCAACATGATCCAGCAGCTTGGCGAGCGCTCGCCGGCTGCCGCCTTGTTCTCCAGCATCGGAATCTGGCCCGAGCCGGAAACGCTCGAAGCGAATGTCGAACGTGCCAGCGTTTATCTGCAGCGCGACGACAGCGGTCATCTGCAAGCGCGCGAGGATTACAACGACCCGAGCCGGATTCCCTACTTCCGCGAAGCCTGGTATACGCCGGTGCGCTATGCGAGCCCGCGGCGCTGTTTCTGGACCGTGAGCTATCGTGATCTTCTGAGCCAGCGCGATGTCGTCACCTGTAGCATGCCGATCGGTGCCACCGGCAATTTTCTCGGCGTCGTCACGGTCAGTCTCGATGTCGACGCCCTGTCGAAATATTTCGCCGCGGCAACCAGCGATGCCAGCGGCTATGCCGTGCTGCTGGATCGAGACAATCGCGTGCTGGCGTTATCGGCGCTCGCCGCCAGCGGCCTCGGCAGCGGCAATCGCAACGCCGCCGAGATCGCGCAGCACGATGCGTTTTTCAATCCGCTGGCGCTGGCCTTGAATGATCAACTGCAGAAATTCGTCGATGCCGCGATCCATTCCGCGCAATACGATGCCGCGTCGATTTCCGCGTTGAAAGACGCCACCCGCGGCATGTCGCGCGCCGAGGCCGAATCGGCTTTCGCCACCATCTGGAACGCGGTGGACGATGGCGCCCCGCAACAGCAGATGCGGCTGCCGGACGATGCCGTGCTGCATGGCGACAGCTACGCCGTGCTGCGCACTCTGCCCGGCACGCACTGGCGCATCGCCAGCGTTACCGCCGCGCGCGAGGGCGAAGCCGGCTCGCGTGATCTGATCGCCAAAGCGCTAGCCTTGACGCTGGGCGCTGCGCTGCTGACGCTGGCGCTGGCCTGGGTTGCGATTCGCCGAACCGTAGTGAAGCCGCTGCGACGCATGGCGCAGGAACTCGCGGCGTATGAATCCAGCCCGGATTCATACGCGGATTCGCTGGCGCTGGCCTCGGCAAATTCTCCCGCAAATTCGTTGGTGAATTCCCCAGTGAATTCGTCGGTGAATTCCTTGGCCGTGGTGCTCGATGAATCGCCGCGCGACGAAGTCGGTTTGCTGGCGCATTGGTACAACGAGCGCGTGTTGCAGCTGCGCGCGGAGATCGAAAACAGCAACGCCGCGCGTGCCGACTTCGCCGCCGAGCATCTCGCACGCCGGTCTGCGCAGGAAGCACTCGCGCGCATCCAGGAGCGCACCAGTCTGATCCTGGGTTCGGTTGAAGACGGCGTCATCGCCACCGACGAGAAAGGCTTGATCGAGGAGCTGAATCCGGTTGCGGAACGGCTGCTCGGCAGCAGCCTGGCGCGCGCGCGCGGCTTGGCCTTCGAGCGGATATTCCACGCGCATCTGAACGACGGCACGCCGCTGTCCGACTTGCCGCGGCAGGCGATCGAGCGCGGCGTGCGAATCGAATACAGCGATGGCGTCAGTTTGCAATCTTCGTCTTCATCTTCGCCGTTATCTACGGCAGCTGCGATATCCGCGGCGACAACTTCAACAAGCACGACGCCGATCGCAGTCATCGCCATTCCCTTGCGCGCGCGCAATGCGGCCAATATCGGCTGCATTATCGTGTTCCGAGAGTTGACTGATCGCGCCGCGTTGACGGCGCCGACTACCGCGCTCATTGCGGCGGCCGATAACGGCCTCGAAGTCAACGACAGCCTCGCCACGCTGAAATCAGCGATGACCGAGCGTGCGATTACGGAAGCCGACGACGCGCTGCAACTGCGGCGTGTGCGTCAGGGTTTGCGGGACGATCTGTTCCATTTGACCACGCAGTCGATTACGCCGGCGCATCGTCATGTCGGCGAAGGCGAAGTGTTTGAAATCCTGCTGACGCTGGAAGACGAAGAAGGCTTCTGGTCGCCGCCCAGCGTGTTTCTGCCGGTGGCCGAGCGCCATGGACTCAGCGCCGAACTCGATCGCTGGGTGGTGCAGCACGCGCTGGAGTTGCTGGCCGCAAAGCCGGAGGTTTATCAGCAGCTGTCGTTCTGCAGCATCAATCTCACCACGGCGTCGTTGTCGGAACCGGATTTCCTCGACTTCCTAGCCGAGCAGTTCAATCGCTACCCAGCGATCGCGGTGAATCGCTTTTGCTTCGAGTTGCCGCGCGATGCGATTTCGCATCATCCTCTGCAGGCGCAGAAATTCTGTGAAGCGATGCGATCGTTCGGTTGCCGCGTGGCGGCGGATTACCATCCAGTGACCCGTGCTCTGGAACTCGATCGCCTGCGTGCGATGCCGCTGGATTTCTTCAAGCTCAACGCCAACCAGTTTCCTGACATCGGCAGCGATCCCCTGCAGCAGCTGCTCGGCGAAGGCGCGCTGCGTATCGCGCGCGAACTCCGGCATCGGGTGATCGTGACCGGCCTCGATCAACAGGACTGGATCGATACCTGGCGTCGGCTCGGGCCGGATTATTTTCAAGGCTTCTCGCTGGCACGGCCCTCGGCAATCGCGTTCGCACGCTAGATATCTTGCGGTCAATCCAGCCGCGGAAATCAATCGGGGCAGATTGCAGAATCAGTTACGCGCTGCAACGATCGGGCTGGCTTCAACCGGTGATTGCATCGCTTTCTGCGGCGGCATCTGAAGGCGCAAGCGCTTGCAGATGTTCGATTCTCAACTCCAGGCTTTGCGTGCCTCGAAAGCGATTGATCGCAAGCTGATACACCGCGCGAATCGGCCCGGCTACGACGACATCGTCGCCCGCGTTGAAGTGCAGCGCCGTCACCGCCCCAGCGTCCGGAATCTGCAAGCGATAGCGGACATGCCGGCCATCGGCGCCGAGCGGCCGGAACTCTAGCACTTCAAACTGCCCTTCAAACATCGGCTGCGGAAATCCCTGCCCCCAGGGTCCGGCGTTTTCGAGCGCCAGCGCGGTCGCCAGATCGAGTTCAGCAGCGCTGAGTTCGCCATCGGTTTCGATCACCTGCTCCAGCGCGGCGGCATCCAACATCTCGCGGCAGCGCGCATCGAACGCGGCGGAGAAGTCCGTTAACGCCGCTTCCGGCAGACTCAAACCCGCCGCCATCGCATGCCCGCCAAAGCGCGCGATCATGCCGGGATGCTGCGCATCGACCGCAGCCAGCGCATCGCGCAGATGCAGGCCAGCGATCGAGCGGCCCGAGCCTTTCAGCATGCCGTCTTCAGCGGCGCGCGCGAACGCAACGACGGGACGATGACGCTGATCTTTCACCCGCGACGCCGCCAGGCCAACCACGCCTTCATGCCAGACTGGATCGAACAGGCAGATGCCGACGGCCTCTGTCGCCGCAGCCAGTTCCAGCGCTTCTTCACGCATCTGCGCTTCGATGCCGCGGCGCTCGCGGTTGAGGCCATCAAGCTGCGCCGCCAGCGGTAGTGCGGCTTCGAGCGTTGGCGCGAGCAGACATTCGATGCCGACCGTCATGTCTTCCAGACGGCCCGCCGCGTTCAGGCGCGGCCCGAGCACGAAGCCGAGATCGGACGACGACAGTTGTTCGACTCTGCGGCCGCCAATCTGCAACAGCGCCTGCAAACCCGCATGCGCGCGGCCCGCACGGATACGCGCAAGCCCCTGCGCAACGAGGATGCGATTGTTGAAATCGAGCCGCACAACATCCGCCACCGTGCCCAATGCGACCAGATCCAGCAATTCGGCGAGATTCGGTTCAGATATTTGGACGAACGCAGCTTCGGAACGCAGGCGCGCACGCATCGCCAGCAGCACGTAAAACATCACGCCGACACCGGCCAGATGCTTGCTGACGAACGCGCACCCCGGCTGGTTGGGATTGACGATCGCATCCGCCGCGGGCAGCACCGGTCCAGCGAGATGATGGTCCGTAATCACCACCTGAATACCCGCCGCATTAGCCGCCGCCACACCCGTGACGCTGGCAATGCCGTTATCGACCGTCACCAGCACCTCCGCCCCTTTCGCCCGCGCGAGTTCCACCAGTGCCGGCGACAGGCCATAACCCATGCTGAAACGATTCGGTACTACGTAATCGACATGCCGCGCACCCAGCGCGCGCAGGCCGAGAATCGCAACCGCGGTGGCAGTGGCGCCATCCGCATCGTAGTCGCCGGCAATGACGATGCGCCGCTGCCGCGTAATCGCATCCGCCAGCAATGCCGCCGCCGGTTCGATGCCGAGCAAGCTCTGCGGAGGCAGCAAATACCGCAACTCCAGCGCCAGTTGATCCGCACCATCGACACCGCGCGCGGCATACACGCGCCGCAGCACCGGATGCAGTTCCGTCGGCAACCGCGAAGCATCGCCCGGCACACGCCGGCGAATGTTGAGCCTCGAATTCATGGTCGCAGTTTACGGCGGCGGGTCTGGAATAGCGCACCGCGCCGGGACATGACCGGCGATGCGCCGGTTTTCAAGGTTTGAAGCCCCGAACCTCGAATCGACGATCTCCGCCTGCTCGTCCACACCAACCGCTGCGCCAAGCCTCACCGGCCGCACTTTCCAGACGTTGTGCGCGCCAATTCCGAGTCCGCAAAGCCCAAACCGTGACGACGAAGACTGCGATTTCTGTATACGAGGTTCACAACTTCGACTTTCTGTTGCTGGCATGCGTGAGTCCATCAAGCCGGGCATGGCGGAGCCTGTAAATGCCTGCTCTACGGAACTGAACTGGTGATATGGCACATAGTCTTCGCCAAGCAAGCCCAGAAGGACGCACGCAATCTTGCATCGGCAGGATTAAAAGAGAAGGCACAGCTGCTCCTCGCTGTCCTGGCTAAAAATCCTTTTCAGACTCCGCCGCCTTATGAAAAGCTTGTCGGAGATCTGGCTGCTGCTTATTCGCGACGTATCAACATCCAGCATCGGCTTGGCTATCAAGTGCTGCAAGACGAGAAGACAGTTAAGGTACTGCGTATGTGGTCGCATTACGAGTAGCAGCGAGCGTAGCGCAGCGTACCCACGTTGCTGTCTGACCCACGCACCACTCAGCGGCTACCGAATACCTTCTTCATAAGCTCGGTGCTGCGCGCAGCGGGATCGGTGCGGATCGATTTTTCTTCGTCGCCCACGCGCAGGAACAAGCCATCGAGCGCCTTGCTGGTGACGTAATCGTTCACATCGCCTTTCTTGCCCAGCATTCCCGCCATCGGCCCGGCGGATGCCAGCAGGCCGTTGTATTGCTGCACCAGCCCGGTTTTTGCGGTGACGCCAGCAACGATCGGCTTGAACTTCACGGCCAGAGTGTCGCTGGTCGCACGTTTGAAATATTGTGTGGCGGCGTCCTGCGGGCCATTGAGAATGCCGCGCACATCATCGAGCGAAAGCTTCTGCACGGCTTCGCTGAAAACATCCGCTGCCACCGGCACCGCGTTTTCAGCGGCACGATTGATCGCCAGATGAAACGCTTCGATTTCGTCGCCCTTGCCGGAGCCTTTGAGGAAGCTCTCGATCTGGGCGACCGGCCCTGGCAAGGGAATGCGGAAGCGCGCGTCCGCCCAGAATCCATCGGTTTTGCCGAGCGCATCGATCGCAGTCTTGGTGCCTTTGGCCAGGGCTTGCTTGAGGCCGGTGGCGATATCCGAATCCGACAAGGCGCTCTGTGCTGCCGGCTGCTGCGCCATGCTCTTGGCGAAATCCGAAAACTCGCTGGCCTCGACCGAGGCCGCAAGTGCCAAGGCCGCGACAGCGGCGACGATTGATTTGCACATCATTTTTACGGCCCCGTTTAGATTCAAGCAAGCTTAGCCTAAGACGTTTGTGTACGCCGCTTGCGGCTGCCGCATTCGCTTCAATGCGCTTGCTTGATTATTTTGCGACTGCCCGCTTTGTGCAGAACAACAACGACGCCGCACTCGCCTGCAAGCAATCCGCCGCTTAACTCAGCCGCTCCAGCAGCGCACGCTCCACTGATGCCAATTCGGCATCCACTTCGACCAATCCGCGCAGGCCATCCTTGAGGATGATGTCCGGGTCTTTCAGACCATTGCCGGTGAGTGTGCAGACCACCGTGGAGCCGGCGGGAATCTTGCCGCTATGCAGATCGCGCAAGGCGCCGGCCAGCGACGCGGCCGAAGCCGGTTCGCAGAACACGCCTTCTTTCTCAGCGAGCAATCTTTGCGTAGCGAGAATTTCGGCGTCCTGCAATTCATCGAACCAGCCATTGGATTCTTCGCGCACCGTCCAGGCCGGCGCCCAGCTTTGGGGATCGCCGATGCGAATGGCGGTCGCCACCGTTTCAGGGTATTTCACCGGCCCACCGCGCAGAAAAGGCGCACTGCCTGCGGCCTGATAACCGACCATGCGCGGACGCTGCTGCGTGCTGGCCGCGCCGAGGAACGCGCAGTTGCCGCCGCAATGCAGACAGGATTTCGTACCGATGCCAGCGCACTCGGAATAGCCGATCCAGTGCGCGGTGATATTGCCCGCGTTGCCGACCGGAATGCAGTGGAAATCCGGCGCGCGGCCGAGCGCTTCGACGATCTCGAAGGCGGCGGTTTTCTGGCCTTGCAGACGATAAGGATTGATCGAATTGACGATCGTCACCGGCGCAGTCTTCGCAACCTCTTTCACCAGCCGCATGCCATCATCGAAGTTGCCGCGAATCTGGATCACCACCGCGCCATGCACGATCGCCTGCGCCAGCTTGCCGAGCGCGATCTTGCCTTCCGGAATCAGCACGAACGCAACGATGCCCGCACGCGCGGCATATGCAGCAGCAGCGGCGGACGTGTTGCCGGTCGATGCACAAATGATTGCGCGGCTGCCCTCGTACACGGCCTGCGTCACCGCCATCGTCATGCCGCGATCCTTGAACGAACCGGTCGGATTCAAGCCCTCGAATTTGACGTAGAGCTCGGCTTCCAGCCCTTCTGCGCGCGTGAGGTTATCGAGCTTGATCAGCGGTGTGTTACCTTCGCCCAGACTGATGGCTTTGGTATTGGGTGCCAACGGCAGGCGGTCGCGAAAATGTTCAATGATGCCGGTGTAGCGCATGGCGTAAGTCAGACGGTTGCGGGAGAAAAGGAATAAGGACGTGCGAGGAAGTCGTCGAGACGTTGGCGAACCGACGGCCACTCCTCGCGAAGGATACTGAACCAGACGGTATCGCGAAGGTGTCCGTTGGGCATGATCATGTGGCGCCTGAACACGCCTTCCTGGGTTGCACCCAAACGCGCTATGGCGGCGCGCGAAGCGCTATTGCGCAGATCGGTCTTGAATTCGATCCGGTTGAATTGCAGCGCATCGAAACCGTGCGCCAGCAGCAGACGCTTGCATTCGGTGTTTACCGGCGTGCGCTGAACCTTTGCGCTGAGCCAGGTCCAGCCGATTTCCGCGCGCGCATGCGCGGGTTCGATCGCGCCAAAGCGGGTGGTCCCGACGACAGACCCGTCGCGCAGTTCGATCGCAAATGGCAATGCCCGCCCCGCATCGCGCTCGACCAGCGCTTGCGCGACAAAAGCCTGCATGGCCGCGATGTCGGGAATTCTTAACGGCAGATAGCGAAACAATTGCGGATCACGCGCCACTTCAAACAGCGCCTCCGCATGCTTCGCGGATAGGGGCGTCAGGCGCACATGGCGACCTTCCAGCAACGGCGCGTCCATCAATCCTCAAAATGCTCCACACGCAGGCGCGACCAGCCCGCACGTACGAACGTCAATTCGCTCAGTTTCTCGAGTGCGCGATTGCAGCGGCTTTCCGGAATCTGCGAAGTGATGATCGCCAGGGTTGCATCCTCGTTCTCGCCGGGCTCTTTTTGCAGGATGGCTTCGACGCTGATGTCGAGGTCGGCGAGGATCGAGGTGATCGCGCGCAGCACGCCAGGCTCGTCGGCGACTTTCAGGCGCAGGTAGTAGGCGCTTTCGATTTCCGCGAACGCCAGCGCTCGCGCTTCTTTCAGCGCGCTGCTGCCGAAGCCGAGATAAGGCACGGCTTGCGCAGGCGCGGCGAGCCAGCGTGCGGCGTCGATCAAATCCGCGATCACGGCAGATGCGGTGGCGTCGCCGCCCGCGCCTTTGCCGACGAATACGGTCTGCCCGACGGCGTTGCCGTGCACGCGAATCGCATTGAGTGCGCCGTCGGTTTTCGCCAGCAGATGATCCACCGGCACCAGCGTGGGATGCACGCGCAGTTCGACCGTATCTTCGCCATTCGCTGACGCATGCTTGGCGATGCCGAGCGATTTGATGCGATAACCGAGTTCCTGCGCGAGCTGGATATCCTGCGGCAAAACCTGACTGATGCCTTCGGTGGCAACCGCGCTGAAACGCAAAGGCGTGCCGAACGCGAGCGAGGCCAGAATGTTGAGTTTGTGCGCGGCGTCGATGCCTTCAACATCGAACGTCGGGTCAGCCTCGGCGTAGCCCAGCTTCTGCGCTTCGGCCAGCGCTTCGGCGAACGCGATGCCGCGGCGGCTCATTTGCGTGAGGATGTAATTGCTGGTGCCGTTGATGATGCCGGCGAGGCTGTCGATGCGATTCGCGCTCAAGCCTTCGCGCACCGCCTTGATGATCGGAATGCCGCCAGCGACCGCGGCCTCGAAGCCGACGAACACATTCTTCGCTTGCGCGGCTGCAAAAATTTCGTTGCCATGTTCGGCGATCAAGGCCTTGTTCGCGGTGATCACAGGCTTGCCGCGCGCAATAGCATCGAGCACCAGGTTTTGTGCGGGCTGCATACCGCCGATGAGTTCGGCGATCACGTCCACATCGGCCGCGACTACTTCGGCGGCAGTCGCACAAATCGTCACACCGCTTAAATCGCAATCGCGCTTGGCAGATGGATCGCGCATCGCAATGTGGCTGACGACGATGCGGCGGCCGAGCCGGCGCTCGATCTCATCGCCATTCTGTGCCAGCACGCGCAGCACGCCTTGGCCGACCGTGCCCAGACCCAGCAAGCCGACGCGCAGCGGTGCAGTGTTTTTTGTGGATGTCGCCATGCTCAAAGCTTCTTTGCGAGCATCTTCTTGATCGAGCGCATCGCCTGCCGTGTGCGTTGTTCGTTTTCAATCAGCGAGAAGCGCACGTATTCGTCGCCGTATTCGCCGAAGCCGATGCCGGGCGATACGGCGACGTGCGCGTCTTCCAGCAGACGCTTGGAAAATTCGAGCGAGCCGAGCGCGCGATGACTTTCCGGAATGCGTGTCCAGACGAACATCGTTGCCCTCGGTTTTTCGGTGGGCCAGCCGGCTTTATTGAGACCATCGACCAGCACGTCGCGGCGCTTGCGATACATCTCGCAGATTTCGGCGACGCAATCCTGCGGGCCTTCGAGCGCGGCGATCGCGGCGACCTGGATCGGCGTGAACATGCCGTAGTCGAGATAGCTCTTGATGCGCGCCAGCGCGGCCACCAGCGTCGGATTGCCGCACATGAAACCGACACGCCAGCCGGGCATGTTGTAGCTCTTGCTGAGGGTGAAAAATTCCACCGCGATGTCTTTCGCGCCTGGCACCTGCAACACGCTCGGCGCCTTGTAGCCATCGAACACGATGTCCGCGTAAGCGAGATCGTGGACCAGCCAGATTTCGTGCTCGCGGCAGATGGCGACGACTTTCTCGAAGAACGAAAGCTCGACGCATTGCGTGGTCGGATTGCCGGGGAAATTCAGGATCAGCATCTTCGGCGCCGGCATCGTTTCCTTGATCGCCTTGGTCAGCTCCTCGAAGAAATCGACCTCCGGAGTCAAGCGCACATGGCGCACGTCGGCACCCGCGAGAACCACGCCGTAAGGATGAATCGGATACGCCGGATTCGGCACCAGCACGGTATCGCCCGGCGCGAGCGTGGCAAATGCCAGATGCGCCAAGCCCTCTTTCGAGCCGATGGTGGCGATCACTTCGGTCTCGGAATTCAGCTCGACGTTGTAGCGCGTGCGATACCAGCTTGCCATCGCGCGGCGCAGGCGTGGAATGCCTTTGGACACTGAATAGCGATGACCATGCACCGCTTCTTCGTCTTTATGTTCCGGCTTCAGATACTCGCTTTCGGTGCCGCGCACGGCCACTTCCACCAGTTTGTCGACGATGTGCTTGGGTGTGGGCTGATCCGGATTGCCCATGCCGAAATCGATGATGTCTTCGCCGCGCGCACGGGCAGCTTTTTTCATGTCGCCGACGATGTTGAAGACGTAAGGCGGCAGACGCTGGATGCGCGGGAAGCTGGTTTTCACGGCAAGTTCGATTCAGTGGTGGTTGGAAAAGTCGAGGCCTCGGCACGCGGTGCTTTGGCCATCAAAACAGGCGGTCAAAAGTTTCGGGGCGCGATTAAATCATGCCGGGCGCAGCCCTGCCAGCCAGTTGCATGTCCCTGCCGCGGTCGCACGTCGTTGAATCCGGCGCCTGCGAGTTTGCGTATGCTTGGCGAGGACCATCCAACCGCCGAGTAAGCCACCATGCGCATCGATAAAAACTTCGTCAGAACATTCCTGGGCCACAGCCGTTTTTCGCTGATCGCTGCAACGCTGATTGCCTGCTGTGCAATTCCGGCCGAAGCCAGCCTCAAGGCCGGCGCCAAGGCACCCGATTTCAGCACACAGGCTTCGCTCGGCGGCGTCGTCAGCACGTTCTCTTTGTCTGACGCGCTCAAACAAGGCCCGGTCGTGCTGTATTTCTATCCTGCTGCGTTCACTTCCGGCTGCACCGTCGAAGCGCATGATTTCGCCGAGGCCACCGACCAGTTCAAGGCGCTCGGCGCCACCGTGATCGGCGTTTCGCACGACGATATCGCCACGCTCAACAAGTTTTCGGTGAGCGAATGCCGCAGCAAATTCGCCGTCGCCGCCGATCCGGATCAGAAAATTTCCAAATCGTACGACGCGACCATGTTCTTCTGGCCCGGCCATTCCGACCGCACGTCGTACCTGATCGCACCCGATGGCAGCGTGATCTACACCTACTCCGCGCTGGCGCCGGATGGCCATGTCAAGAATCTGCTGGCGGCGTTGAAGGAATGGAAGTCCAAGCAGAAAAGCTGAGAATTTTCCGGCGCGGCGGCGCGACTACTGCGCTGCCCGCTTTTGGTTTTCAGGCGGACAGGATTCAAGGCTTCTTCAGCACTGTTGGCGCTTGCACTGAAAGCATTTCTGCCGCGCCGCTTCCATCGGCGTTGATTGATTAGCGCGATCAGCGCTGAAATTCGTAAAGACTGCCCAGCCCGAGAATCTGCGTCAGCTCGTCGAGCGCATGTCGGGATTCATCCAGTAAGTGAGGATCGGCAAGGTCGCGCGCGATCAGATGATCGCGGTAATGCTTGCTGGCCCAAGTCGACAGCCGCGAATGGAGCGCGTCGTCGAGCCAGATTTTCGGGTTCGTCGCGGCGCGCTCGGCCTCGTTCATCACCACGCGCAGACGTAGGCAGGCCGGGCCGCCGCCGTTGCGCATACTTTGCTGAAGGTCGAAAACGCGAACATCTTCAATCGGATTTTCAGGGTCGCCGATGATGCGCAGAATCGCCTGCCAGACGCGCGGATTATCGCGGCATTCCTGCGAGCAGATCAGCACTTGCCCGCTGCGCAAACCATCCGCGCGCGGCAGCCAGACCAGCTGGCTGTTGAACAGATAAGAGCCGACCGCGTCTTCCATCGACACCTCGGATTCCAGCACTTCGACCGCGCAGAAATCGCTGAGCTTGCTGCGAGCCCATTTCGTAATGGCTGCCGAATCGATGAACGCGCGCTGGTGAAACAGCAGCACTTCACGATTGCCCACGGCGATCACATCGTTGTGGAAAACGCCGGCGTCGATTGCGCTCGGAGCCTGCGCTGCAAAATGCACGTAAGCCGGGTCCAGCGCATGCAGCCGCGCTACCGCTTCGCTCGCCGCGCGGGACTGCCGCGCCGGAAATTTCTGCGGCTTCGGCTCGGTGTCGCCCGCTGCGCCGTAGACGAAAAGTTCGAGCCCCTGGGCGCCGTAATCGCTGCACAGCCGCGTGTGATTGGCCGCACCTTCATCACCGAGTGCGGGTGTCGAAGTCAGCGGCGCGTGATGCACAAACCTTCTTTCGTCGGCGAAAATCGTACGCAGGGCGCGCGCCGTGGTTTCTGGCTCGATCGCACGATGCAGATTGATGGCGAGATTCGCGGGCGTGAAATGCAGCTTGCCATCGCGCGTATCCGCGCTCGGCGAAACCGTGGCGGCATTGGCCGTCCACATCGAAGATGCCGACGCTGCGGCCGCCAGCAGATGCGGCGCATCGCGCTGCGCCTTGCTCAACACCTCGGCATCGCGGCCATCGAAGCCGAGACGTTTCAACGATGGAATATGCGGCCGTTCATGCGGCGGCAACAGGCCTTGCGCGAGACCCAAATCGGCGAGCGCCTTGGCTTTCGCCAGCCCTTGCAGCACCGCGGCGCGAGGATTCGACGGCACTTCCGCATTCTTTTTCGAGGCGACGTTGCCCTGCGCCAGCCCGGCGTAATTGTGTGTCGGCCCGACCAGTCCATCGAAATTCGCTTCGATCGTTTTCATGCCTTCGCAGCCGCTTTCATCAACGCCCGAAGTGCGGCTGCGAAAGCTGCGTCAGGAAATACCCGAGCGCGCGCGGTTCGATGATCAGCGTCACTGCAACGCCGTAAACCGCGCCCCACAAATGCGCGCTGTGATTGATGTTGCTGCGCTGTTGCTGGTTCTGGAAATAGGTCCAGCCGAAATACGCGAGGGCATACAGGATCGCCGGTACCGGCAGCACGAAAACATAAATCGTCGACCAAGGCCGGAACAAAATGAACGCGAACAGCACCGCAGAAACGCCGCCCGATGCACCGAGGCTGCGGTAGTTGGGATCACGGCGATGTTGCAGATAAGTCGGAACGATGGCGGCGATGATCGCACTCGCGTAGAACAAGACGAAACCGGCCGGCCCGAGTTCCTGCTGATAAAAACCTTCGACCGCGCGACCGAAAAAATACAGCGTGAACATGTTGAAGATCAGATGCCTCGGATCGGCGTGAATCAGTCCATACGTCAATAAACGCTCGTATTGATGACGTTCCGTGATCGCCGGCGGCCACAGGATCAGCCGCTCCAGCAGCGGCCGCCGATTGAATGCGATGATCGAAATCGTGATGGTCAAGCCGATCAATATCAGGGTAGTCATTTTTTCTTGAAGTTATTTTTGGTACGATCGGGAGATGGATATCAGAAGTCTTTGCAAGGGTCGTTATAACGGTGTTGTTGCTGATTCGATCCGCAGCATCAAAGCTTCAGGCCGGGCGATAAGCTTGCAGGCAGTTCGCAATGCGGAGCTTCGATAGACGCCACCGGATACGCGCAATAATCCGCGGCATAAAACGCACTCGGCCGATGATTACCGCTGGCGCCGATGCCGCCGAAAGGCGCAGCACTCGAAGCGCCGGTGGTCTGCCGATTCCAGTTGACGATGCCCGCGCGAATGCGGCGATAGAAGGTTTCGTAATCGGCATGCGAATCGCTCAGCAACGCTGCCGATAATCCATAGCGCGTGCGATTGGCTTTATCGATTGCCTCGTCGAGTGTGGCATAGCGATCGACCTGCAATAGCGGACCGAAATATTCTTCGTCCGGCAGATCGGCGACTTCGGAAACGTCGAGCAGGCCGGGCGTGACGAAGGCGGAACCGAGTGCGTGGCGGCGCAGTTCGACGATGGTCTTGGCACCGCGCGCGAGCAAACCGGCTTGCGCGGCGAGCAGGCCATCAGCAGCCTGTCTGGAAATCAGCGGACCCATGTACGGCTGCGGATCTGCGTCGTGCGCGCCGAGTGTCAAGCCTGCCACGATTTTCCCCAGCGACTCGATGAAGGCATCGCCAGCCGCATCGTTCTTGACGAACAACCGGCGCGCACAAGTGCAGCGCTGCCCCGACGACAGATAAGCCGATTGCACCACGTCGTGCAGAGCTGCGCGCGTATCCGCGAGGTTGCCGACGATCAGCGGATTATTGCCGCCGAGTTCGAGGGCCAGAATCTTCTGCGGCGTTTCGACAAACTGTCGCGCCAGAATGCGCCCGGTGCGCGCGCTGCCGGTGAAAAAAAGTCCATCGAGTTGATCGTGCGCAGCCAGCACGGCACCGGTTTCGCGCTCGCCCTGCAATAGCGTGAATACTCCGGGGGGTATACCTGCAGCGAGCCACAACCTTGCGGTTGCTTCGGCGACGGCGGGCGTGAGTTCGCTCGGTTTGAAGACGACACAGTTACCCGCCAATAGCGCCGGAACGATATGGCCATTCGGCAGATGTCCCGGAAAATTGTAAGGCCCGAATACCGCGACCACGCCGTGCGGCCGATGACGCACTACCTGATTCAGAATGCCGCTGCGCGTTTCGATTTTGCCGGTGCGCGCATGCCAGGCATGCACGGAGATATCGATTTTGCCGATCATCGCCGCAACTTCGCCGCCTGCATCCCACAGCGGTTTACCGGTCTCGCGGCCGATCAAATCCGCGAGGCCTTCCTTGTGTTTCGTCAATTCCGCGGCAAACGCGCGAACGATGTTTTCACGCTCGACGAATGGGCGGCAGGCCCAGGCTGGCGCTGCTCTGCGCGCGGCGAGCAATGCCTCGTCGATATCCGCAGATGCCGCCGCATGTCCGCTCCAGATGCGGGTTTCGGTTGCCGGATTGAGACTTTCAAAGATTGCGCCTGAGCCATTGCGCCATCGGCCGTCGATCAGCAGTGCGCCGTGCGCGGAGCTGCCCTGCGCGATGTTATCAGCCGCCATTTTCTTGTCCTATTGCGACAGCGGCCTGCGGCGCCGGAAACCAGGCATCCGTGCGATGCATCAGATGGTAAGCGACCAGACCGATCCATTCGCGCACGCCGGTCGCCACATTCATCAAGCTATTTTCCGGCTCCAGCAAAAGCCACTGATCTTCGGTGGCGACGAAATCCACCGGATGCGGAATCACGTTGAAGCCGGCGGCGCGGAAGCAGCCGACCGAGCGCGGCATGTGCCACGCCGAGGTCACCAGCAGCCAGTTTTCGCCCGGCTTCGGATCGGCCAGTCGCTTCGATAGCAGCGCATTTTCCCAGGTGTTGCGCGATTCGCGTTCGAGCAGCAGACGCGAGCGCTCGACGCCGAGCGATTCGAATAAAGTCGCGGCGAAATCGGCTTCCCGATCGCTTTGATCCCACACCTCGCCGGAGCCGCCGGAATACAGCAGGCGCGCGTTCGGATAACGGCGGCTCAGGGCCACGCCTTCGGTCAAACGCTCGGCCGCGCCATCGGTTTGCAGCTGATGATTGATGCGCGATTGCCGCGGCAGGATCGCGCCGCCGAGCACGATGATGCCATCCACCTGCGCGGGCAGCGGCGCAAGTGGAAAGCGCTGTTCGAGCGGCCCGGTGATCCAGTGCGCAATCGGCGCCGAGATCAATGCGCCAACGAAAACAATGCCGATGGCCAGCAATGTTCGGCTTAAAAGCGGACGCCGCCGCGCGCTCAGAAATGCGGTCGCCAGCAACAGGAACAGCAGGCTGCCGGGAGTGAGGATTGCCCAGACCATTTTCGACAGGACGAAACTCATGGGATGAAATTCAGGCCTGTTTGAATCGGGATCACAGCGCAATCAATCGCAGCAGATCGCCATCGTCAACAGCCAGCGCGCCGGCCAGCTCGGCGCTCACCGGCAGATGATCTTCCGCCGGCGTCAGCGGCGCCATCACGCATCGAAAGTCGTTCAAGCGCGTGTTGGCGATCAGCAGGTTTGCGCCGTGATTCGCAGCGGAATTATCGGTGCCTACTCGGGCCGGAAACAGATGCGAATCGCGTACGCAGCGGATCGCATTCATCGGCGCTTCTACCGTCGGGCCGCCGTCGAAAATGTCCAGATAACCCTGATAGCGAAAACCTTCCTGCTCCAATAAATGCAGTGCAGGTGCGGTCTGCGGATGCACCTGTCCGATGACTTCCTGCGCAGACTTCGGCAGCAGCACGGTGTAGATCGGATGCGGCGGCATCAGCTCGGCGATGAACGCCTTGTTGCCCATGCCGACGATGTGCTCGGCGCGATCGTAGTCCACCGTGAAAAAATGCCGGCCGAGGCCTTCCCAGAACGGCGAATGACCGGCTTCGTTGGAGACGCCGCGCATTTCCGCGATCACCTTGCCGGTAAAACGCTGCGGAAATTGCGCCATGAATAGAAAGCGGCATTTCGATAGCAGCTTGCCGGCACTGGCACCGCGAAATGCCGGCTTCAAAAACAGTGAGCACAACACGCTGGCGCCGGTCAGATCGTTCGACAGATACAGCGTCGGCACCTTGTTATAGATACCGAGCACGCGCGAGGCATGCACGGTTAGGCCGAGGCGATAGTTGTAGAACGCTTCGTCGAGTCCACACGCAGCTTCGATCGCGCAGGCCGCGCCGATTTCGCCGTTCGTGGTTTCTTCCATCACGAACATATAGCGCTCGTGGCCGGCGACAATCACGTCCTTCGCAAACGAGGCTTCGGACAGTTCGATCTTGGCCTGCAAAAAATCCGGCACCGGCGGCAGCGAGGTGAAGCCGGCGCCAGCAGTTTCGGCCATATCGACGAGCGCGTCGAGATCGGCCAGTTTGATCGGGCGGATGATTTTCATTTTTCGTACGACGTCGGGCGCAAGGCCAAGCTCACGATCAAACTTGACCGAAAGCTCAACTCCATTGGCTTTCTCCGGCAGCGAGTCGCAGCAGCAGCAGCGCCGAAAGTTTGGCGCGTTCGGCAATGCTCGATACGCGCATCCATTCCCGATCGGAATGGATTTCGCCGCCGATTACGCCGAGATTATCGACATTCGGCAATCCGGCCGCGTGCAGATTGTTGCCATCGCAACAGCCGCCGGTCGGACGAAATGAAAGCTCGATGCCAAGCTGCTGGCCGCTCGCACGCAACAAGGATTGCAGCCGCGCGGTACCTTCACTCACCGGCTTCGGCGGCCGCGTAAAGCCGCCGCGTAATTCCAGCGCATGGCCTTCGTGTGCGTTTGCGGTGCGAAGCATCGCATTCACCACATCGAGCAGGCGCTGTTCGTCGTCATGCGTTTCAGTGCGGACGTTGAATTTGAGCACGCATAGATCCGGCACGATATTCAGTGCGCCGCCACCGTGCAGATAACCGACGTTGATCGTCAGACCGGCATCCGGCTGATTCATCGCGTGCAATTGCACGGCGATTGCGGACGCGAGCGCGATCGCATTACGGCCCTCCTGCGGATTGCGGCCCGCGTGTGCGGCGCGGCCGCGCACGACGAGGTCGAAATTGCCGCTGCCTTTGCGCGAGGAAGCGAGTCCGCCATCCGCATAAGCCGGCTCGAAAATCAGGCCGAAGTGATTGCGCTTGGCGGCCTCGTTCAATAGCGGTGCTGAACCTTGCGAGCCGATTTCCTCGTCCGGATTCATCAGCACTTCCCAGCCGATGCGTTCACGATTGGGGCTGCGTTCGAGCGCTGACAGCGCGAGCTGCATCACCAGGAGTCCGCCTTTGAGATCGGCGACGCCCGGACCATTCAGCGTGTCTTCGTCGACTACTCGCGCGATCTGGAACGGATGCTCCGCAGCGAACACGGTATCGAGATGGCCGCATAGAAACACGCGCAGCGGCGCATC
This sequence comes from Rhodospirillales bacterium, assembly GCA_903970615.1. Lineage (GTDB taxonomy): Bacteria > Pseudomonadota > Gammaproteobacteria > Nevskiales > Nevskiaceae > Nevskia. The sequence goes on along the minus strand of CAJCJH010000001.1, from coordinate 3,545 downwards.
CGGCCGTTTACGAATGCGAAGCGCACGACCGAGCGGCCGCTTGCGCCACTCGCCGCGATCGTCGGTGGCGCGGAATGGCGCGAGCTCAATGCGTTCAGCGCTGCCGCCGAGCGGCGCGAACAACTCCGCCATGCGATCAGCGCAGGCATTCACGCCGGCGACGTTGAAACTGCCGGAGTTGAGACTGGACAGGCGCAGCAATTCCGCCCGTGCAGCGGGCAGTTGCGCATCGATCCAGTCCAGCGAATGCGCAAGATTGGCAGTGTTGGATGAGGTAGCGCGATCGCTGAAAGCAGTCATCCGCTAGTTTAGCGCTGGCTTGCGCAGAGTTTGGCGAGGCCGCTTCAAGTCACCACCAAGTCTTCACGCTGAATGGCATTGCCCAGGCTGCCCGCAGCTTTTTTGACGGTCCGCATTGCCAGCGATGGCCCGAGTCTGATTCACTAAACGGGCGTCGTCCGGCGCAGTTGTGGAATCCAGATGAAATTTTTCGGTAAAGCCGCCGTAGTCTTGCTGAGCCTGCTTGCATTGAATGCGCGGGCTTCCGACCCGTCGGTTTGGGAACAATCCACGCTGAATGAAATCATCAAACGCGGCGAGCTGCGGGTTGGGCTGGAAACCGGCTATGTGCCGTTCGAGATGCGCGACAAGCGCGGCAACATCATCGGCTTCGATATCGATCTCGCCAAGAAAATGGCGAGCGTGCTGAAGGTGAAAGTGACGTTCGTCAATACGCAGTGGGACGGCATCATTCCGGCCTTGCTGACGGATAAATTCGACATCCTGATGTCCGGCATGACCATCACTTCCGAGCGTAATGTGCAGGTCAATTTCGCGCAGCCGTACATCGTTATCGGCCAGACCATCCTGCTGGCGAAGAAGGATGCGGACAAGGTCAAAAGCTACAAGGATCTTAACGATCCGAAGTACATCATCGCCACCAAGCTCGGCACCACGGGTGAAATCGCCACGCGCCGCTATCTGCCGAGAGCGACCATCCGCACGTTTGAAACCGAGGCCGACGGCGCGCTCGAAGTGCGCAACGGTCAGGCCGATGCGTTCATTTACGATCTGCCGTTCAACGCGGTCTACATCGCGCAATATTCAGGTGAGTTGATCCATCTGAAAGAACCGTTCACGAAGGAGCCGCTTGGCTGGGCAGTGCGCAAGGGCGATCCGGATTTTCTCAACTGGCTGGATAATTTTCTGGCGGAGATTCACAACGACGGCACTTACGATGTGCTGTATCAGCGCTGGTTTGAAGGCTCCGACTGGTTGAAGAATCTCAACTGATGACGAGTTCGCAGACTTCGCGTCGCGGCTGGGTTTGGCATGCGTTGTCGCTGCTGATTCTGGCGGCGTTTTGCGGCAGTCTTTATCTCGCCAGCAAGCGTATCGACTACACCTGGCGCTGGTCGCGCCTGCCGCAATATCTGCTTAGCACCGGCGGCGAAGAAATCGATGCGCCATTCGACGGCACCGTCAGCATCGCGGCCGATGACAAGACGCTGACCATTACCCCACTCCTCGGTGTGGGCGCAGCGCAAACGATCCCCGATATCGCCGTGCCGCTGGTCGCCGATGGCGAAGTGGTCTTCCGCGGCAATACGCTCGGCAAGAAACCGGGCATCTCGGCCGGCCCGCTGCTGATCGGCTTGTGGCTGACGCTGCGCATCTCGTTCGTCTCGCTGATTTTCGCACTCGTGCTCGGCGTACTCGCTGGACTCGGTCGGGTTTCGCACAATCCCACCGCGCGCGATGTTGCCTCGTTCTATGTCGAGATCATTCGCGGCACACCGCTGCTGGTGCAGTTGTTCATCGCCTACTTTTTCTTTGCGCCGACCTTGCACTTGTCCGCTTTCGCGGCAGGCGTTTTTGGCTTGTCGGTATTCACCGGCGCCTACATTGCCGAAATCGTCCGCGCCGGCATCCAGGCCGTGCCGAAAGGCCAGACCGAAGCGTCGCAGAGCTTGGGCCTATCGGGATTGCAGACTTTGCGGCATGTGGTTTTGCCGCAGGCGATCCAGAAAATCCTGCCGCCGCTGGCCGGCCAGTTTATTAATCTGATCAAGGATTCCAGCTTGGTTTCGGTGATGGCGCTGACCGATCTCACCAAGGCCGGCCGCGAAGTGGTGAGTTCGACGTTCAGTCCGTTCGAGGTCTGGTTCACCGTTGCGCTGATGTATCTGATTCTTACCGGCGGCTTGTCGCTGGTCGTCAATCGCCTGGAAAAAAGGCTGGCGCGCCATGACTGAAACCGCCGAAGTACCACTGATCAAGGCCAGCGACATCGAGAAGCGCTACCCCAACGGCACGCTCGGTTTGAAACGCGCATCGCTGTCGGTGGCATTGGGTGAAGTCGTCGTCATCGTCGGCCCCAGCGGTTCGGGCAAGTCCACCTTGCTGCGCACGCTGAACGGACTCGAAACCATCACCGCCGGCGAGATCACGATTGATGGGCACTTACTGCACGAGCGTGCAGCGGACTTGCGCCGGCTGCGCACCAGTGTTGGCATGGTGTTCCAGCAGTTCAATCTTTTTCCACATCTCAGCGCGATCGAAAACCTGATGCTGGCGCCGCAGAAAGTGCTGAAGCTGAGCGCCGCCGAAGCCAGGGCGCGTGCAGAAAAGCTGCTGGCGAAAGTCGGCCTCGCCGACAAGGCTGATGTGCATCCCGCGCAACTCTCGGGCGGCCAGCAGCAGCGCGTCGCCATCGCCCGCGCACTGGCGATGCAGCCGAAAGTCATGCTGTTCGACGAGCCCACCAGCGCGCTCGATCCGGAAATGGTCGGCGAAGTGCTGGAAGTGATGAAACAACTCGCCAGCGAAGGCATGACCATGTGCGTCGTCACCCACGAAATGGGCTTCGCCCGCGCCGTCGCCGATCGCGTGGTCTTCATGGATCGAGGCGAAATCGTCTGCGAAGCCGCACCCGCGGGATTCTTCGACGCGCCCACGCACGAACGCCTGAAAACCTTCCTGCGGCAAGTGCTGAAAGCCTGATCCGGCAAAAAACTGGTGCCCCCGGCCGGAATTGAACCAGCAACCTCGCCCTTAGGAGAGGCTAGTATTTACGCTTCTAACTAATTGATCAAGATGCAGTTATGGGGTAGGGTCATACCTCAATCTGCACGCGATCTGCACTGGAGCGTGATTATGGCCGCCTTTCGCAAGCGCATCGTCAACGGCAAAACTCGTTGGGATGTCACCGTGACGCGCCGCGGTGCGCCGAGGATGACGAAGACCTTCCCGACCCGCAGCATCGGTGAGCGATGGGCCATGGAGGAAGAGCGAGCGATCGCGCGAGGCTCATGGCGAAGCATCGATCTCGCGGAGCGCATGACGGTCGGCGCCTTGCTCGATCGGTATGAAAGCGAGGAGCTCCCGAAGAAACGATCCATCAGCACCGTGCGTTCGGCGATCGCATTACTGAAGGATGAGCTGGGGACGCTTCCTGTCATCGCGCTCGATGGCGAAAGTCTCGCCAAGTTTCGTGATCGCCGACTCAAGATGGATGCGCGAGGTGGCGGTCAGTACGGAGGGCA